>JAHDFB010000106.1 GCA_020628475.1 Saprospiraceae bacterium
TGTGGAGTCTTATCCCGGTGAATTAAAAAAGGATATATCCGTTAGACTTGCTTCTCTTATCGATGATATTACAGTAGGTCAACCAGAAATGGTCAATTGGAATGAACAATGGGAGCGTAATTTCGAGGCGGTAGCTGTGGGGCAGGTAGCTTATATATATGCCCATTTTCATCCTAAAAAAACGGGATTTCAACATTACATTGAAATTGCTCCTAAGATGGCTTTTGGAACGGGGCATCATGAGACGACCTATATGATGATCGAAGAAATGTCTAAGATTGATCATCGACATAAATCTGTTCTGGATCTAGGATGTGGGACTGGAATATTATCTGTTTTAGCGGCTAAAATGGGCGCCGATGATATTATTGCGATCGATCATGAACTTCCCGCATATGAAAATACAAAAGAACATGCTCAACTCAACCGAGTGACGTTAGAAGCAATGCATGGAGGGGTGGAAGATGTCCCTCGACGAGCATACAATTTGGTTCTTGCTAATATAAATCGCTCTGTTTTGTTGAATTATCAAGAACAAATTAAATCATTTGTTGCGTCAAAAGGTTTATTGTTGCTAAGTGGAATCTTGGAAGAGGATCGTACGTTAATCGAAGCGGCTTATACTGATTTGAATCTGATGAACGTTCAACAACGTGGTAAATGGTTGTGTTTTCATTATTCTAAAAAGAGTTAGTGTATGATAGAGAAATATTCCATAGACATATTAAAACCAAAATGGCCTGCTTGGAAAAAGTTGATAGCTAATTTTTTCTTATTCAATATCCCAGTATTACATATTAGGAAGGTGAATAGATTGTTGGCGAAGTACAAGCATTTAGAAGGCGGCACTTTCATTCAGGCAGTTTGTAAAGATATTGGTATACCATATACATTATACAATGCAGAAAGCTTACCAAAGAAAGGAGCTGTTACCTTAGTCGCGAATCACCCAGGTGGAGCAGATGTTGTCGGAGCAATAGCTACTTTTTGGGATCATCGAGAAGATTTCAAAATCTTGGCCAATGAATTGATTTGCGTGAAGCCCGTAAAGGATATTGTCATTCCTGTAAATGTGATGAAGAAAAATAACAAGGTCGATCTCAATGCTATTGATAAAGCATATATGAATGAAGAATTGGTTATCTTTTATGCTGCTGGACTAAATTCTCGCTATACCGAAGATGGTCTTTTACGGGATCGACGATGGAGGACTAGTTTCTTGGATTATGCGTACAAGTATAAAACTCCCATCGTGGTGATGCATATCGATTCGAAAAATACCCCTTTGTTTTATAAGGTGGCTAATTTCCGTGCAAAACGACCTAGTTTGAAAAAAGTACCGCTGGAAAATATGTTTCAACTTCGAGAAATTTTTAAGCAAAAAGATCGAAAAATCGATTATACTTTATCGAATGCCATTCCGTTTGAAGTATGGGGACCTCACTATACGGAGGGTGATGTTAAGAAGAATCGAGAATTAGCGGATAGTTTATATGATTTTGTATACTCTATTCAAAAGGATAAGAAAAATCTAACATGGGAACGATGAACGATTTAATCAAAGCAGAACAATTGGAATTAATTCCTTCCAACTATTTTGATGAAAAGAAGAAAATCTTTGATACCATTCCTGTCTTTCCTTTTTTGAAAGAGGAAGAGGTTATACGTATTATTGATCAGGATATATCCAAAGAGGCCATTACCATCGAGGTAGAGCGCATTCATGTTGAAGCAAGACGAGATGGCTCTATCATTGAAGATAAAGATTACATTATTTCTTTGGTAGCTTGGGATGCCTATCCTCAATTGATTAAATTATTAACGATTATCCGAGAATGGGCATTTCGTAATGAAGGAGGTGGAGTAGGGGACTACGATACCGATGATTTCGATGCCTTACCCGAAATGAAACAGTTAATGATTCTCAACCCGAATTTTGATCATCCTGTTGAGCTAATCATTGGTGGATATCGTTATATGGAACATCATGCGGCCAGTTATGAAACTGGGCCGATGGGGGCACATTTTGAATTCTCAGATAATTGGAAAGATGAATGGTGGATAGAATTAGGTCGTTCTTTTATTAATCCTTACTACAAAGAACGAGATCGAAAGGAAAGTTTTGATTACGTATTGCACGGATTGGGCTATATATATGCTAAGAATCCTAAGTATAAGGGTTATTTCGGAAAAGTTACTTTATATAAAATCTATGAATTGCAGCAAGCAGATTTGTTTTTTTTGGCTGTCGCCCAAAAGTACTTAAAGGAAAATCCCGATATGTGGGTTAAGCCTGATGAACGTATCCCCGAAGGTGTTTTGACAGAAGAACAAATCGCCATTTTGGATAGGGATGTTTTCAAGGGATTATTCTTATTGCTCAGAAAGCAATTCCAAATCAATATTGTGCCTATTATGGCCGTTTATAACAGAATGGTCGATCTGGATAAGATGCATTATTTTGGTGCTTTTCGACATTACTCTTTCGGAGATACGACGGAAGTTGGTATTGCGATCGCATTTGATGATATTTATCCGATTATCAAGGAGAAGTTTGCCAATCATTATAAGTAATAGATACTTTATAGAATCGTTTGATTTAGATTATTTGAACTGTGCCCAGATTGGAAAATGGTCGGATATATAGCGTTTATTAGCTCTTTTTTGATCGATAGTTTCATATTCTAATACTTGTAGGTTTTTGCTAAAAATGTAATCAATTCTTTGATCTTCTTGGTATTTCTCTGTGAATCCATTAAAGGTGCCGGTAGGGCCAATAGGTTTGGCTTTACTAGTTAAATAACAATCATCAAGCTGTTGACGAAGTTGTGTAATGGGCAGGGATTCTGGTAAGCAATTTAAATCTCCTAATACAATCACAGGATTCGAAACAATGTTGTTGGTATGGATAAGTTGTAGAATAAATTCAGCTGATTTTAATTGAGATTCCTTGCCGATATGATCAAAGTGCGCATTGAATATAAGGAGCGAATCTCCTGATTCTCGATGCATCAAAGTGACGGTTGTTACAATTCTTTCTAATGCAGCATCCCAACCTATCGAAACAGTATCTGGACTTTCGGATAACCAATAGGTATTTGAAGATAGTAATTCGAATGTGATGGTATCGTAAAATATGGCGGTGAATTCTCCTTTAGCCTCAGCATCTTCTCTACCAACTCCTGAATACTGATAGTTCGTCAAACATGAATCAATATATTCGACTTGGTGGAATAGTCCCTCTTGAATTCCTACTATCGAAGGAGATTTTTCAGAAATCAGTTGCGCTAATTCGGACTTTCTATTTGACCATTGATCTTCCTGATCTCCGGGATTATCATATCGTATATTGAATGACATGACGGTAATTTGTCCAGAGGAGGGAGTCATATGGATTAGTAAGAAGAGATATAGAAGTAATTTTTTCAAGATTAAAGTGACTCTAAGAAATTGTTTTCGCACCAGCTGATATTTTACCATCGACTATTAAAAATGCTTGACCAAAAATACGAATATAAATAATGGAGACAGTATCTTGTACATATTGATACAAATTGTCTAACTATAGGTATGAAACTATCAAAGGAGAACTATTTAAAGGCCAGGGATTTTATTTTGACGAATGCCAGAATGATTGAACGGCGATTATTTCATTTTTATTTTGAGAAGGATGATTTCGAAGGCGTCTATCATGCTGTATATGCCTACAGAAATCCGGATGGTGGTTTTGGTCATGGTATGGAAGCCGATACAGCATCTCCAGAAAGTCAACCCTTGTTTAGCATTATGGCGCTTGAAATATTGGATGAAGTGGGGTATTTAACGAAAGAAATTATTCTACAGGATTTTATGCCTTATTTCGAAAGTATTACGACGAAAGTAGGAGGGATTCCATGGATGTTTCGACCAAAAAGCAACTATCCTTGTGAAGAGCATTTTAAGACGGTAAAAGAAAGGGCAGCATTGAGCACTACAGCTCCTTTGTTAGGGATTTTGGAAAAATACGGTATCGATATTCCTTGGATGCAGAAAGCAGAAGCGTTTGTTTGGAACGAGTTTGAGCGCATTCAAGATAAACATATATTTTGTTATTTATGTGTACCGCGTTGGTTTTGTTTTTTAGAGCATACTCGGAATCAAAAGCAGGCATTCAAGATCATTAACCGCTTAAAAGAAGCAATTTTACAAAAGGAAATACTTTGTGAGGATAGATCTGATCCTGGCTGGGGTTTGTATGGAAAACCTCATCGTTTGAATTATGCACCTTCTCCTCAAAGTTTCTTGTACCCCTTATTTAATTTAGAAGACATTCTTTCCGATCTCCATGCATTAATCAAACATCAAAAAGAAGATGGACGATGGGATACTTGGTACGGAATTAGTGAAGGTACCAAATTGGAGTGGGCTGGCATACAAACCCTATGGGTGCTCAAAACTTTGAAAAATTACGACATGATCGAATGCTGATTCTAGCCATGTTCATTGCACTTTCTAGCAAAGGATAAAATAATGGGATGGAGACATATGTTAACGGAATAGAATAAAACCTTATCTCTGCGTCAGCAACATGTAGTACTTGTCCTGAGCACTTGTTTTTCTTTTACAATAACTGAAGAATTCGCAAGAGACTGGAATCTCAGAATAGTGAAGTTATATAAGATAGTGCTCATGGATGAGGCCCTGGCCGAATACGAAATACTGCGACTTCTCTATTCTCTTTTTTTGGAGATAGAGAAGGGACGCCCATATATATATTACTAATTTATTTAAAGTGTATGGTTATATGTTATTTAAATGCATTGTGTAAGTTAAGTGATGGTTAATTGATGGGAAATTTTAATATGGGCGTTCCAAATTATGTAAATGTTTGACAGTTACGGAGTTAAAAATAAGAGATTATAATTACATAATTTAGGCTAAAATTGACTCTACAAATTATATATAATTTTAATATGAACCCTTTAAAAACGGGGTGTTTGAGCCATTTATACTTTGAAAAAATTAATATTCAAAAATTTATTTAAGGATAACTATCGAGAAATAGCGTTGCTATATATTTAAGAAAAATATATATATTTTATAGCTATGTATTTCGCTTAAAATGTTCATAGTTTTGTTTTAAGATATATTACAGAACATAAAAAAACTTCCTTGTTAATGAAATTGAATGCCCCCATTCGAACAGGTATTTCTATGCCTGTTACCTTTTTGATTGTTATATTCACATTAATATGCACACAAATTGGACACACACAAACCTTAAGTTTTACAACCACCGAATCCGATTGTGAAAGTAATGGATCGATCATGGTTACTTGTACTGGATGTAGTCCAGACGTACAGTTTCAAATTTCTGCGGGACCTGTTTGTATCGGTGGAAATTGCCCGATTAATGACTCGCCAGATGGCACCTTTGCTTCTATTCCCTCTGGGACCTACACCGTAGTTGCCATAGGCGCCGGAGGTATTGAAGCTCAAGGAATGCCGGTAGTACCCGGAAATTATCAAGAACCTGTACCGATGGCCGACTATGTTTATCCATGTCCTGGTCAGATGAATGCAGAAATTAACATAACGGGAGTTCAAAGTGGTACAGCGCCGTTTTTATATCGGGCCTTTGTTGGCGTAGTAGGCGATTATCCTGGCGCCATAGGTCCAACGGAAATGGATTTGCCATTTTCGACGTCTACCAATTTTACAGGATTCGGTACAGGAGTTCATTCCTATCAAGTAAAGGATGCTTGTGGTGTCATTCGTACGGGTGAATTAGTCATCACGGACACTCCTCCTTTCAGTATGGGAGCTTTTGCACAGTGTATTGATCAAGCCAATTGTTTAACGGCGATACGAATAGCAAATTTTACTGGTACCATTCCATATTCAGATCCACGATTAATAAATTATTTTCCTTTGGATGTATACCTAGTAGATCCTAGCGGTATGGAGACTTTGGAGGTTACATTATCTTCTCCTGCCAATATCCCTGATATCCCATTAACCACTTGTGGTGGGTTCTATCGTTTACGAATTGAACCAGCCTGTGGACCTGATTTTTTAACAAATTTAACGGAGTACAGCTGTGTTTC
>JAHDFB010000107.1 GCA_020628475.1 Saprospiraceae bacterium
ACGACCTTCGGGTTATGAGCCCGACGAGCTACCAACTGCTCCACCCCGCGATGTATCTTATAGTATATCTTTCTATACTCGTTTTCAATGTGGGACGCAAATATACAATGTTTAATGAGTTTCGCCAAACTAAAACGAGCACTTTTTATGCACTAAAACATGATTCCGACATTACATTCCTACATAACTGACCGAATATCACGACTTTAAATCAAGTCATAAAAATTTTATTTTTCTTTCATAATTCGCAAATCGTAATATTCCTTATCAATTATTAATTTTAGTGCATGTTACTAAAATCTACAACGATCTCCGCGCTACTTATTCTGTTCATAATCAGTACGTCACCATATGGCTCTGCTCAAGAAACGCAACAAAAAATTGATGAGCTGAGCCAGCAAATTGAAAAACTCGATCAAGAAAAAGAATATCTACTACAACGCGTAGAAGCATTCAAATTAACTAAATGCATTGAAGACCTAAAAGCAATCGGCCTTCCCACGGAATCATACATCGAACATGCCGGCATGTTGCTGTCTTACAATGAAGAACACGAACAGGCAAATTGGGTCATGCACATGATTTTGCCGGATATCGCACAAGGCGTCGTATTTAGAACCAATGACTTCCGAATCGATCCCCTCGTACAAACTGGAACCGCCGTGCAAGAAGATTACTTTCTAACAGATACACTAGCCAATGGCAAAGTCAATTATGATGGATTCGGCTACGATCGAGGACACTTAGCTCCCAGTGCAGATTTCAGATGGTCAAAACAGGCACTTTCAGAATCCTACTACTATTCCAACATGTCCCCACAAGCACCAGAATTCAATCGAGAAAATTGGGCAGAACTCGAAGACCACTTGAGAAAGTTTGTCATCGCCAATAATACACCACTCTATATCCTGACCGCTCCAAAATTGGAAGCCGATCTTCCAAGCATCGAACGATCGGTGAATGCAGTATCTATACCAAAATACTTCGCAAAATTTGTATTGGATCCAAACAATCAACAAGGCATCGCTTTTGTCATGACCAATGACGCTTCCAATGGTCCTATTGAATCACATGCTATGAGTATCGATGAGGCGGAGGCACTATTCAATATGGATGTCTTCAATAAAGCCAATATGAATGAAGGAAAACTCGAACTGAATCATTGGTTTGACAATCTGAACACGGGTGATAAAGAACCATTGGCACAAGATCAGTTACCAAAACTTCATTTCAATACTATCATTGCCGGAAAACGCATCAACAAAAAATCAATCGTTTGTGGTCATGTCGTTTCACAACGGATTAGTAGATCTGGACATCTTTGGATCAATCTGGACAAGAAATTTCCAAACCAAATCTTCAGCATCTTTATTCGTAAAGAAGACATCGTAAATCTTCCCTATGACCCGCAAATACTATCTGATAAAAACTATTGTTTCGAAGGGAAAGTAGAATTAATCAATGATGTACCTACCATGAATGTAAAACGAGGAAAACAAATCAAAGCATTAAACGGAAAAATGGATTAATACTTCCGTCAAAGTCTTGAATTGGTGTGTAAATGATTTAGTCAGAAAAGAGGCTTATCGAGTAAAAATAGCCAAAAAATAAAAGCGGCCATCTCATTACCTAGTAACGGACAGCCACTCTCCTTTCTGCATATTCTTCTTTTCGCTTCTTAGAACGAAATTCCGATTCCGGTTTCAATTCTATTCCACTGTATATCTTGATGGCTTTTACTCCAGCCATTGTTTACTTCGTATTCGGCACTCTGAAAGCGAAAGCCAATATAGAAATCCATAAAAACTCCGCTTGAACCGAGGCGATACCCAAAAGTAGGATTAATTATCATACCACCTTTGGTATTTGTTTGGTTTTCTTCCGCATTCGTCGCGATGAAACCATATCCACTCTTTAATGAAACGTATGGAGATGAATTTCCGTCCACCAAATACGATTTTATTTCTGTGAAAATCGGATAAACATTTCGGCCTCTTTGGAAGTAATAATTATCGATTCCAGCGCCCAATCCAACGGCCAACCAACGACTATGCTGATACAATGCACTGTAATTCAAGGAAATACCATTTCCGTTATCATTAGACAAAATTCCAACATTCGTTCGATGGTATATTTTTTTCGTCTGAATTCGGCTAATATTTATGTTTCTAGAAGACGTCGGCATGACAATTCTTTTAACTTCACTAGAAGGTAAGGTCAACAATCGACCTAAAATTTCAATCTCCACCTCCGTATTTGGATCATAGGAGATTAATTTTCCTTGTAGTTTTGAACCCGATTTAAGGACAACTACCGTTTCCTCCGACTTCTTGGTTTCACTTTGGGCGTAAGCCACTGTTTGAATCATCAAGGTGCATACAAATAGTAAACATACAGTTCTGAATAGATTTTTCATTATTAGATTTTTTAACAGTCAGAAAAATTATCGAGTAGGAATAAAGCTCAACTCAACGATATTAGATGGATCTTCCACATTGTATTGACGGAATCCATCTTCTCCAATCGTCATTAAATGATGATTTCCAAGATAGATTAAGTCTCGAGAATCAATAGACTGTTCCCAGTGGATTTCTTTCACTTTTTCACTATTACTGACGTCCAAAATCTTCATACCAAAAGACCCCTCACTCAAGTACAATACATCACCATCTACGGAAAGACCGTGTGGATTTTTCATGTTATGAGACTTAATCAAGGTTGGATTCGTCAAATCTTCGATGTTGATAATATCAAGCTGATTCGCAAATCCTTGACAGAAGTTACCATCGCGCAAAGTTACATAGGCCAAATCTCCTTCTACAACCACTGGATCACAAGCCCGTGCATGTTGAAAAGTTGACAGCTTATTCGGGTTAGAAGGGTTCGACAAACCGAATATGTGCATCCCTGAATTAGAACCAATAAATAGGTTGTTTTTGTACGGGAAAATCGTTTCGATACCCCAACCTAAGTTACTCGATGAAGAATAACTTGGTGCCTGTCCGCTCGGGAAAGAATAACTCAACAACGAATTATTATCGACAGCATATAAATAATCACCTACGACCGTAAATCGAGCCGTACTTCCACCGATACCAGTACCACCACCAGAGCCAGCTGGAATAACATTGGTTTCGACATTAGCATCGGCTAAGAATAATACATCACCTCTCCAAAACTGGAAACGATTAAAATTCGCATCACTACAATCAATGACTTCTTTTACAGGGGATGGAACCGAATAAGCCCAATACTGAAAATCACCATTATCCTCCACCCAAGTATATCTGGATCTAAAATCCTCAATTCGATCAATGATGACTGGATTCATGATATCTGAGATATCAATCGTAATCATATCAATCACATTATCCGCAACGAGTAAATCATCTTTGATCGTCATATCGAAGTTTCCTACGATGTCATAAAAGACCACAAATTCCGGATTAGATTTATCCGTATTATCATAGATGTGAATGCCTCTACCCTTCTGATTAATCAATAAAAGGTCATTGTAATAATATATCTTACCCGGATCTTCCAGCGCTTTTACAGACTCCGTTTGAATATCTTTTCTAAATTCATCCGCCTTCAAATAAACAGGATCGAATCTTGTGTATTCCCGTTGTTCTGTACATTCATCTGTCAGACAAGAGGTCATAGAAAATAAAGCGATGCAGAAAAGAATAAATGAAAATTGTATTTTTTGCATGTGTAAATTGTTTTTAAAAGTCAAATTATTTGTTTGTCATAATTACGATCACCCTAGAAGACGCACAGCCATCCAAAAAAGGTTGGTAGAATGATAAAAAAAATAACAAACAACAGCCCTCACCTCTCATTATCAATGATTTATAACATCAAAAAAACAACTACACTTTACAGTTCCAAGAAGATTTTTCGGGTATACAAACCGACGAACAAACATATTTCGAGTCCATCTGTTTTAGATGTATCTGGAAGAATCCGACAAATTTCGTCCCGTCTCCAGCTAACAAGGTATCTATTGTTTTTGCTAATTTTGTGGCTTAAAACCTAATCAAATGAATAAAGTTTATATAGTTTCTGCCGTTCGAACCCCACAAGGAAGTTTCGGAGGAGTATTTTCTAAATTCTCAGCCCCTCAGCTAGGATCCTTTGCGATAAAAGGCGCCATCGAGAAAGCCGGCATCTCTGCGGATCACGTCCAAGAGGTATTTATGGGAAATGTATGTCAAGCCAATCTTGGTCAAGCACCTGCAAGACAAGCTGCTCTGGGCGCTGGATTGGGCAACAACGTGCCTTGTACTACCGTCAATAAAGTATGTGCGAGTGGTATGAAATCTATAATGTTCGCCGCACAATCGATCATGTTGGGCCTTACCGACGTCAGCGTGGCAGGTGGTATGGAAAGCATGAGTAATGTGCCATTTTACCTTCCTAATATGCGTTGGGGGAAGAAATATGGAGCAGGAAGCGTGATTGATGGTTTGGAAAAAGACGGTCTTCAGGACGCTTATCAGCACACAGCCATGGGATTAAGTGCTGATGCTACCGCGACTAAATACGATATCAGCCGAGAAGAGCAAGACGAATACGCTATTCGGTCTTATAAATTGGCAGCAGAAACGACGGATGCAGGATTATTCAATGACGAGATCATCGCCGTAAGCGTTCCTCAGCGCAAAAAAGATCCGATTTTGGTATCTAAAGATGAGGAATATACCAAGGTGATTTTTGAAAAAATTCCGGCACTTCGTCCAGCATTTAACAAGGATGGAACTGCAACGGCGGCTAACTCTTCTACCTTGAATGATGGAGCTTCTGCGCTTGTCTTAGTATCCGAAAAAGCGGTTAAAGAATATGGTTTAACTCCGATCGCTGAGGTGGTGTCTTTCGCCGATGCGGCGCATGATCCTTCTTGGTTTACCACGGCTCCTACACTAGCGGCTCCATTGGCACTAGAGCGTGCGGGAATATCCAATGATGACATTGCTTATTGGGAAGTAAACGAAGCATTTTCAGTAGTTCCTTTGGCGTTCAATAAAGAATTAAATATCGATATTGATAAGGTAAACGTTTTCGGAGGTGGCGTATCTATAGGACACCCACTCGGATCTTCTGGATCTCGAATCGTTTCAACTTTGGTCAATGTATTGGGACAGAAAAAAGGAGAATTCGGATGTGCGACACTTTGTAATGGAGGCGGTGGAGCTTCTGCCATGGTGATCAAGAGAATGTAAAAACATCCTTCCTTTCAGATAATATATGAAGCGCTGTTCACAGGTTGAGCAGCGTTTTTTTTTATATGGGCGATACCTGCTGCCAAGAAAAGTATTTCTTGACAGAAGGTCGGGCTCTGCATGGTTTCACGAAGTTCATCCCTACGCGTTGCTTCGGGACGTCCTTTCAGGACGCCATTCCGATCCCTATCGCGAAGATCATCTTCTTTTTATCAGAGGGACTTAGTTTATTGGATCAATCTGGGCAACAAAATCCAATACATCTCCAATCTTCTGAGCTAATTCTTTGGATTGTAAAGGCTCATCCCAATTCGCATAGATTCCAAATTCCAATCCCGCTAAAAGATCAAATTGATGCTTACTCAATTCCATATCTACAGCGTTCAACAGAGCATACATACTTATAAGAGCAGCTTTCACTAGGGAAAAACAATACGGGTTTTCTTCCAATCTATCAAATTCCAAATCCAATGCTCCATCACTTGCCCCGTAGAACAATTTTTGTAGGTCATCTACATATGATGTAATCCAATTCAGATGACCGACTTCAATTTCATTTCTTTTTATTTTTTCGTTCAGGACCTTCAGTACAAAAAAGATAATTGATTCCATATAAATATCATGAACCCAAAGCGATTTGTTCCTGAATTGTATCATACTATTCCCCATGATCTATTTCAAGTATTTATATAAACCGAATCCTATAAAGACATACTTCTTATTTTTCTCCAATTACTTTTAAATGTTATTTTTCGCCGTCTCGACAAAGGCAATACCGTTCCATCCT
>JAHDFB010000108.1 GCA_020628475.1 Saprospiraceae bacterium
ATCGCCAGCCTTGACTATATCTCCATCATCAATGCCTAGACAGCTAAGCGATTATGAAATGAAATATTATATTTAATCTTGGAAGTCAAAAGGGGAAGCCTTCACCTAGCCTTCACATTATATCTAAGCAAGAAATCATACAAGCAACCGGTTCCTGGCCTCTCCTTAGCCAGTATCTTTTCTGTCCTATTATTTTCGATAAATGATGATCATGATAACCTATTCATCAAAGATTGTACTTGGTTTTACTTCCATGAATAACTCATAATTACACTGCGTCACCGCTGTGTAGCGGTAGGCGAAGCCTAGACACCGACTTGTCGGTGGCCGAGTGCATAACGAGCCACGGAACATAGGGCTCGGACGCCCTTATTTTCCAATCTATTAACCGTTTACTAAATTGACAATTCCGCCGACAATATACTCTACTGCGATCGCCATAACGATGAATCCCATGATTCTTGAGATGGCACGCAATCCTCCATGACCGAGGATTCTGAATAAGATAGGGGCTCCTTTTAGTACCAAAAAGATAACCAGACCTGTAAATACGACCACCCCGGCAATCAAAACGCGTTGGTCGACGGTCTCGTATTGCGAATATAAACTGATCAATAAAGAAATACTTCCTGGACCACTCAACATGGGCATGGCCATCGGCGCAAAACTAATATCCTCCTTCGTCATCGCCTCTGTCGTAACCTTCTTCCCTACCCGATTCCGCTCAAATTTTCCATTCAGTAAGGCAAAACCTGAGTTGAAAATGACCAGTCCGCCAGCAATTCGGAGTGAATTAATAGAGATACCAAAGAATGATAGGATATACGATCCGAAAAAGAAAAAACTCAATAAAATAATGATGAAATATATGGCAATCATCAATGCCGATTTACTTCGCTCAGACCGAGTATAATCCGGGGTAAGAGCAAGATATACCGGTATCGCTCCCAGTGGATTGACCACCGAAAAAAGCGACGCAAAAACTAATATGAATAAATCTATCATAGCCCTAACTTATTGTTGAACCATTAAATATTGATCAATAACCGACTTTAAATGTTCAAATTGTTCTTCCTTCGTCAAATGTGAATTGTTGATCAAAATCGCATCATCCGCCTGACGCAATGGAGAATCTTTCCGCGTGCTATCAATCAAATCGCGTTTCTGTAGATTTTCACGAATCGATGGTAGATCCGATAAAATGCCCTTCTCTTTATTTTCTTCATACCGACGCTGGGTACGAATCTCAATGTCCGCCGTCAGGAAAAATTTTATATCGGCTTCAGGAAAAACAACGGTTCCAATATCTCGCCCATCCATCACGATGGACTTACCTTCCGCAATAGATCGCTGAAGCGTGACCAACTTAGTCCGGACACTTGATATTCTCGCCACTTCACTGACAATGGCATTAACTTCCACACTGCGAATCTGAGACTCCACGGACTCCCCATTTAGATGAATCAATTGTTCCCCTTCTACCATCTCGAAATTAATACTGATATTGTCCAATGCAGACTGCAGTTGAACGGCATCATTCATGTCTACTTGATTCCGGATAAAGTACAGTGCAACGGCCCGATACATCGCACCTGAATCGACATATATAATATTATAAGAAGCGGCGATTTGCTTGGCCACGGTAGATTTACCACAAGCAGAGTAACCATCTACGGCAATGACCAATTTCTTTGAGTTCATATGTAAAAATAAGAACGGCCTCACAAATTGCGAAGCCGAATACTGAATGTTTTTTTATAAAGAAGAATCTTAATATTCATCCTCATTGAATAAGAAGTCATCTTTCCTCGGATAATCCGGCCAAATGTCTTCCATTGATTCATAAATCTCACCTTCGTCTTCCATAGCTTGAAGGTTTTCAATCACCTCTAGAGGGGCTCCCGATCTTACAGCATAATCTATCAATTCATCACGCGTGGCAGGCCAAGGTGCATCTTCAAGACGATGAGCAAGTTCTAATGTCCAATACATGAGCTAAAAATTTTAATTGTTTGTTCAAATTCATAAACCCAATTCCATAAAAAGGGTTCCCAATTATGCCTCAAAAATATCAAAAAAAAAATTCTAGGCAATAAATACGTCTTCAAAGCCGATAAACACAGCTATTTTATATAATTAACATAGCATCTCCGTAGCTATAAAAGTTGTATTTTTCCTTGATCGCCTCCTGATAAGCATCCATTATCAATTCGATACCACCAAATGCAGAAGCCATGATCACCAAACTTGATTTCGGTAAGTGAAAATTGGTCAGCATGCTATCCGCGATCGAAAATTCATGTGGCGGATATATAAATAGATTCGTCCATCCAGAAGCCACCTTCAAATTGTTCGTCGCACTAACGGCAGATTCAATGGATCGCATACTAGTCGTTCCAACAGCACACACTCTCCTGTTAGCGGCTTTTGCCTTATTGACCGTACCTGCACATATATCATCAATTTCAAAATACTCGGCATCCATTTTGTGTTTGCTCAAGTCTTCAACATCAATACTTCTAAATGTCCCCAAACCTATATGTAAGGTAACTTCAGCAAAATTGATTCCTTTGATTTCCAATCGTTTCATCAATGCTTTACTGAAATGTAAACCAGCTGTTGGAGCTGCCACAGCACCCAGTTTCTTTGCATATACCGTTTGATAGCGCTCCAAATCTTCCATGTTTGGTTCGCGATCGATGTACTTAGGAAGTGGTGTATTTCCTAACGTTTTCAAAATATCCTTAAACTCATCATCCGTCCCATCAAAAAAGAATCGAATTGTTCTTCCACGAGAAGTAGTATTATCCACGACTTCTGCTACCAAGACATCATTGCCATCATCATCGGTGAAATATAATTTATTCCCAACTCTAATCTTTCTAGCCGGATCCACCAATACGTCCCATAATCGAGATTCATTGTTTAACTCTCGAAGTAAGAAAACCTCGATTTTAGCGCCCGTTTTTTCTTTGGTACCATACAATCGCGCTGGAAACACCTTCGTGTTATTAAAAATGAATACATCATCTTCGTCGTAATATTCTAAAATATCCTTGAAGATCTTATGTTCGATCTTTCCAGAATCCTTATGCACTACCATCAATCTGGATTCATCCCTTTCTTTATTCGGATGCTGAGCAATTAATTCACTGGGTAACTCAAAATTAAATCTAGATAATTTGGTTCTCATATTATATAGTACTTTTCGCTTAAATTCTAATTCTAAAAATTCCTTATATCACCGACAAATCGGTTTGCAAAAATAAAAATTTCTCCGACATAGATTATAGAATCAAAAAACTATGATCTGCGGAATACGATTATCAACTTTTCAAGCCGCTTTGATTCCTTTGAAACCTTCATTCATCGAAAAAAGTTTTCCATAGAACGGCATATTCGTATCTTGTAAAAAAATTGTCTTTGCTGGTAAAAATCATATACGAAAGCATCATGCAGGGTTTGCATCAACTCACTTCGAACAAGTTGAGAACCTTCCTTTCATTGCTCGGAATAACGATCGGAATATTTAGTATTGTCTCGGTTCAATCGGCTATTGATTCTATGAAATATAGCATCAAAAATAGTTTTAGTGAGCTTGGAAGTGATGTGGTCTATATTGACACCAACCCGTGGGACGAGACCAATGATGATAATTGGCGGAAATATGAGAAATTTCCTGAGCCAAGCTACGACGAATATGTTCAACTCAAGGATCGACTTGATAAAGCAAAATACCTTGCTTTCAGTACATTTTCTCAAGGAGCTTCGATCAAATTTAATAGTTCTAGCGTGGAGGGTGCCTTCATTATGGGGCCTTCTCTAGATTATGCCGCGATTTCTAATGTCAAATTCAAACAAGGTCGATGGTTTACTCCGATCGAATATCAGTTAGGCCTGAATAAACTGGTTTTAGGAAGTACGATTGCCAGCGAATTGTTTCAAGATATCAACCCAATCGGCAAATACGTAAAATTGTATGGTTCTAAATTTCAGGTGATCGGCGTCGTTGAAGAGAACGGCGACAATCTTTTTAGTCCGATTCCCTATGATATCGCTACGCTGATGCCTTTGACGAAACTACGGGAGTATCTCAATGTAGATGATGATCGGAATGGACGTATCCTCAATGCGAAGGCCAAACCAGGTATTACCTTAGACGAATTAAAGGACGAAATCATCGCCAATCTTCGAGCAATCCGTCAAATAAGACCGGTGGAAGAGAATAATTTCTTTGTTAACAATATCTCCATGCTCAATGGAATCATCGATAATGTATTTGGCATTATGACTTTGGTAGGTTATATCATTGGAGTTTTTGCTTTGATTGTAGGACTCTTTTCGGTGGCCAATATCATGTTCGTTTCCGTTAAAGAACGGACCAATTTAATTGGTGTCAAGAAGGCTTTAGGTGCCAAACAACATGTCATCTTGATGGAAATTTTGACGGAGGCAATTATCTTATGTATTGTAGGTGGACTCGTAGGACTCGTCATGGTCTATGGAGTCCTCAAACTCATCAGTTTGGTCAGTACTTTTGCGGTAGGACTTACCTTTTTAAATGCCGTTTATGGTGTTGGATTATCCATTGTCACAGGATTACTTTCTGGACTGTTACCCGCCAGAAATGCCAGCCGTATGGATCCAGTGGTTGCGATGCGCGCATAATTTCACCTCGTATTTTATTATTTTGGGCGATCCTCCCTGCTAACTGGGCGCAGGTCGGCCCTACGTTCCGCTATTCGCCATTCGGCTCAGCCCTGCGGGCCGGACTGTTCCAGCCCGTAGCTACACATCGGTATCGCATTTGGTATTATTCGGAATCGAGCTTGTTATTGTATCCGATCAAACATCGCATGAAGGCGTTTTTCAGCTTCTGATTTTGATATCCCTTGATAATAATCCACAACAAATCTATGACTATAAGTACTATCCAATATTATTTCCGGTCTTTCTGTACCCGATTTTACTAATACCTTTGTTGGAATATTCATCGTGTTTTGATACGGCGGAACATTATTATTAAGCCACCCGAAATAATTGGCTTCATACTTATGATCTTCGAAGTGTTCACGATAGTCCGAAAAATTGGCTGCACTTAAGGAAACCCATAGACCATATTCAAGATAAAAGTTCGAATCCACCAGCTTTTGCCTTAGACTGACTCGAATAAATCTATATATCTCATCTTCCATACTGATCTCACAAAAGTCAGCATCTATAGAAGCCATACTTTTCTTTTGATCTTCTGAAAGTACATGATACGACAAGGGTACATCAAAGACCATGGCCGGCCAGGATTGATGTTCTTCCCCACATATGGAACAATTAAAAGAATAGCTAGCCTTTCGTTTCCAAAACATCTTATTTCTTTAGTAAAATCAAATTAGTGGTATTATTAAAATTATACACTTTTGATGAATTTCAAAGAATATACTTACATCTCTCCTTGTTCTTTTGCATCACCCAAAAGAACCAAAAGGAATAGGATTATTTCCAATTCATTCTTGTTTATCTCTTATTTGGAATTTTTTCAAAGCAAAATTTATCTGGAGTATACGTATTACCTAGAGCACTGTCCGAGTCAACACAGTGCAGATTTTTGGTGGTTAGACGCCCTGGCTTTGAGCGGAAGAAATCGTCCACATGGAATGAAGTATCATTCTCACGAACCAGGTTCCATCAAAGACAACAGGCTAAAACGAGTTTGCGATAGGTCTCCTTTTTGTCTTACTTTTTGGAGATCAAAAAGTAAGGAGTATTATCACCCAAAAGAACCAAAAGTCTAGAATCCACAAAACTCGCCTTGGTCCTGATCGTTGAAGGAACATGTTGCTGATTCGTGTTTCAAGCGGACGCCCATCTCGG
>JAHDFB010000036.1 GCA_020628475.1 Saprospiraceae bacterium
GTAGGGGATAAAGTGTTCGTATTAGCACAACCAAGAGCCATACAAAAATTGGATAGAATCTTCTCCAATGATTAATATACAGCCGATTTCAAATGTATTGGGAGTGCTACTTCTGATTCTAGGGGCCATGATGGTCTTTTTAGGATTGGCCTTTCATTTGGCCGAAAACAGTACGATGTGGGCTTTTGGATAAGCGGGTTTGTTGACGATGACAGTAGGAGCCGTATTGTGGTATATTAAATTTGGAACAGGCGTCAATGTCAATAAACGAGAAGGGTATTTGATCGTTGCCTTGGCTTGGATATTTATGGTTTTGTTTGGTTCACTACCTTATTATTTTTCGGGCGTTAGTACTGAATGGAGCAATATCATTTTTGAATCCGTATCTGGATTTACCACCACGGGGGCAACCATATTTAATGATATAGAAGCTCTACCGAATAGTATTTTGGTTTGGAGAAGTATTACACAGTGGATTGGTGGAATGGGTATTATTGTATTGACAGTCGCACTTTTTCCTTTGTTAGGCATTGGTGGCATTCAGTTGTTTGCTGCTGAAGCTCCTGGACCTACTAGTGATAAAATCCACCCTCGAATCCGAGAAACCGCCAAGCGATTGTGGTTTATTTACGTCGGCTTGACCGCCTTATTGATTCTTATATTATATCTAGAAGGAATGACTTCTTTTGATGCCTTAAATCATGGTTTGACCACTATGGCAACGGGAGGATTTTCTACCAAAAACGCCTCTATTGCATTTTATGACAGTAGACTGATTCAATATACCTTGTGTTTGTTTATGTTGTTGGCTGGTACGAACTATGCCGTCATATTTTTTGGATTACGCGGTAAATTCCGGACGGTATGGAGAAATGAAGAGTTTCGATTCTATATATTCGTCGTGTTTGTATTTGTATTAATGATTGCGGCAGGGATCGTGCATCGCTCTCATTTGGGCTTGGAAGAATCCTTTAGGACCGCCCTTTTTCACGTAGTATCACTTATTACAACAACCGGATATGTTACCACGGATTATACCGTTATTTCACCGTTTATCACCTGTATGTGCTTTTTGCTCTTGTTTGTAGGTGCTTGTGCAGGATCGACTTCTGGAGGTATCAAACTGATCCGTCATATGGTCTTTGTTAAAAATTCTTTTTTAGAATTTAAACGCATTCTTCATCCACGGGCAATGATCCGAATCAAAATGAACAAAGAATTAGTTGCTCCTAGGATATTGACGCATATATTGGTGTTTTTACTGTTATATCTGGGAATATTCGTAATTGGTACCATTGTTATTTCTGTTTTGGGACTGGATCTATTGTCGGCAGCTGGCGCGGTTAGTACCTGCCTCGGAAATGTGGGACCAGGCATCGGATCGGTTGGTCCAGTCGATAATTTTTCAGAAGTCTCCGGCTTGGCGAAATTCATTTTATCCTTTATTATGTTGATGGGGCGCTTGGAATTATTTACCATTTTGGTGCTGTTTACACCTTATTTCTGGAAAAACAATTAGATATAACGATTACAATTTAAGTGATCAATTTACGTTAGGTGGATAGAATCCTATCCATCCATTATGAAGTATGTACTCTATTTTACGGCGGTGATGTTCTTATATTCTTGTACATCATCTACACCTAGACCCGATATACACATTGAATTACCCTATTCATTTGAAGATGGATTTGAAACGGAAGATCTCAATAAAGAAGCATTGATTGTTCCTGGTGGAAGCCGTTGGACAAAGGTCCAACAAGTAAATCCAGTCATGGCGAATAATGCATGGTCCGTGCAGGATGAAAAAGTTTCCGAAGGCGCACATGCGCTACACCTATTGGCGCAACCATCCGATGATATATTATCCAAAATGGATATTGAAAAACAGGGGTTCTATGCTCCAGAAGGAAGTACCATTCGAATAGAGGCAGACTTCTTCATAAAATCAACTTCCGACGAATTGAAAGATTTATTTTTGATTGATGTAGAGTGCTGCTCTTGCTGGGATCCTAGTGTTGATAACAATCAATGTCCTGGAATACGACTCAAATTGAGTGAAGATAATTTCTTATCCATAGAACGAGGTAAAATATTAGGATCTAGTTTACATCAAACGGAAAGGACATTTCCTTTAGGAGAATGGGTTAACATCATTTGGCAAATGGAACTTTCTCCAGATCAAGAAGGTCTGAACATTTTATACATCAATGGAGAGCCGGTGTTACAAGAAACAGGACATAATATGCCGAATGCTGCCGCTTTTAAATCTGAATTTGAACAACACGGAATCGAATTTGAGCTTCAAGCTCCTTTGGTATACGAAAGAATTCAAATTGGAGCAACAGCTAACCCTACATCACATCAAGTAGAGATGTATGTGGATGATTTTAGACTGAACATTGAATAGTCTTGTTTATAGTTAGGAGAGCCTTATTCTTCTTCGGACTTCAGGTGTTTTAATTTTTTGTCCTTCACTTCTTTATTAAGAAATGAGTTCAGTTGGTCAATGTCAAAGTTTCCTTTGATTTCGCCCAATTTGTTGATTTTAATATCAAAACCCCGTAACTCCTCATGTACTTCAGGATTTCCGTCTTGTTTCATTTTCTTTGGCATAAATGCTTTTTATTTATATAACGAATCAATAGAAAGTGGAGTTTCACTTTTCTACCATTTCCACATTATTTTCAAGATGCTTTTGTTTCCTATAATTGATTTTGATTGATTCTCAATGAGAATAGATTTGTCCATATTCCAGATTACTCGTTTACTCAAATCGGAGATAATCGTTTCGTTTAAGTAATCAATTTTAATAGATTCAATGATATCGTTCTGTTTAATAATTTCTACTCGTTTAATTTTCATGGTAGGATCTAAGGCTTCATAGAGTTCGATGTCTTGTTCATTGGTTACCTTGTATTTATCGTACCATTTCGCCTTATTGATATTAAATTCTTTAAGATATTCATAAGCTTTGGAAAGATCGTACTGCGGCATTGTTCGGATTTCTTCTTGATCGCTGGTGGTAATCGTCATCTCCACATCTTTCGGTTCGTTTCTTTGAATCTTACTTTCGATGAGTTCATCGATGTCGAAAAAACGAATAGAAGGATCTATCGGATTGCTTTCGGTGCAAGCGACAAGTAGTAGAAAACTGGCTATTACAACAACTGTTCTCATGATTGCACTAATATTTTTCCGGTCATTTGTGTAGCTGCTTCGACACCCATCAAATGCAATAAAGTAGGGGCAATATCGCCTAATTTTCCAGCTGTTATCTTTCCGACAGGATCATTACTCACGTATATTATAGGTACCAAGTTGGTGGTGTGGGCCGTATGTGGCGAACCATCTTCATTTTGCATAATATCAGAATTTCCATGATCGGCAATGATAAGGATTTCATATTGATGTTCAAGTGCCGTTTCGATGGATTGCTGTAAGGCTTTATCCACGGTTTCTGCTGCTTGAATAGCCGCTTCCATAATGCCCGTATGTCCCACCATATCTGTGTTGGCAAAATTCAAACAAATAAAATCAGGTTGTTCCGTACGTATACTATTGCAAACAGCGTCAGCAATTTCATAAGCACCCATTTCCGGTTGAAGATCATAGGTTGCTACCTTAGGTGAAGGAATCATAATGCGCTTTTCACCCTTAAAAGGTTTTTCTCGACCACCCGAAAAAAAGAAGGTAACATGAGGATATTTTTCTGTCTCGGCGATTCGTAATTGACTCAAATCATTCGATTCTATAACTTCACCCAACGTCATGGGGATTTCTTCTTTGGAAAAAATAACGTTGATGTTTTCAAAGGATTCATCGTAGCGCGTCATGGTATAGAATTCCAAATTAAGTTTTTCCATTCCATTTTCTGGAAAATCCACCTGAGTAAGTGCTTCGGTTAGTTGTCTAGGTCGATCCGTTCTATAATTATAGAATAAAACGATATCCCCATTTTTAATTTGTGCAATATCCTGTCCGTTTTCTTGAATACTGATCGGGCGAACAAATTCATCGCTTATTCCATTTTCGTAAGAGGCTTTGATGGCTTCTGTCGCATTTGAATATTTTTCACCATCACCTCTGACTAATAGGTCATAGGCTAATTGGATTCTTTCAAATCGTTTGTCTCGATCCATAGCATAATATCGACCTATTACGGATGCAATTTTAGCTGTTTTATCTGCTATGTGTTCTTCTAGCTCTTGTATAAATCGAAGGCCGGAATCTGGGGCAGTATCGCGTCCGTCCAGAAAAGCATGAATATATACTTGTTCAATGCCTTCGTTGTCCAAGCTGCTAATGATTGATTTTAGATGTTCTATATGCGAGTGGACGCCGCCATCAGAGACCAAACCTAAAAGATGGACAGCTTTCTGATTTGTTTTCGCATCATCTAAAAGCGTTTTCATAGCAGGCATCTCTACTAGGGTGTTGTCGCTACATGCATTGTTGATACGTACTAATTCCTGATGTACTATTCTTCCTGCACCGATGTTGAGATGCCCTACTTCCGAATTACCCATTTGACCTTCGGGTAAGCCGACTTCTGAACCAAAGGTTATCAAATTACTATTGGAATACTTTTTGAGCAGACTATCGTAAAAAGGAGTGTTTGCTTGGCTTAAGGCGTCAACGGACGGATTGGTCCCGATACCCCAACCATCTAGTATTACAAGAAATGATTTGCGAGGATTCATACAATGAATATTGTGATTTTTAAGTCCTAAAGAACTGTTAACGATTTAAGAAAATTGAAAAAATCCGAAACTTTCATCTCCTTATCAATCGTTCATAAAATAATAAAGAGTAAAAATCAGTTATAGTTCGGGAGTTTTCCGCATTAGCTGATCACAAACATAAAAAGAATAAACAATGAAAAATCTATTTCTTACCGGCATACTACTTACTTTCTTCGGATCGATAAGTTTTGGACAGAATATATCCAGTTATTTCAAGGATATAGCGAAGTCAGATTTGAGTGCTATATCAGAAAGATTTAGTGAGGATATGGAGGTTTGTGTAAATGATGAGCAAGAATTCATGTCAAAGGCTGAGGCAATTAAAGCCATTTCGACTTTCTTAGAAGATATGAAGCCCATCTCAGCATCTGAATTACATCAGGGTAGTTCTAAATCAAAGAATTCTCAATATCGGGTAGGGCAATTGAAAACGTCCAAGGGCAATTTTAGAGTATTCATATACTTAGAGGGAGATGCTTCCGATTACGAGATTGTAGGTATCCTTTTTAATCCCGAATAATATAATATGGGCGATACCATGAAGTCCCATGAGCGAGCTCATAGAACTTCATGGCCCCGGTAATCCATGGTTTCATCCTTCATGACATCTCTTGATAAAGAAGGAGACTAATTGGAATCAGCAGAAATTTCACCTTCATCTATATTTATTGAAAAGTATGTCATTCAGGAGCTCCCGTTGGTCGCCCATTTCTACCCGTATCGCGATTGAGCTTTAATAGTAGACATAATTTTTGAGTTACAATCCGGAGATTGTTGGGAAAGGGAGGTTTATTTAACAATAATGTGCTTTAGACTTGGTAGAAATTATTCTTAGTCGGGTGGTTTTTGAGTGTTGTAGGAGCAGTTTTTGTTGTAAAAATTCAGTTGTTGTAGTTTTAATGTGTTTTTGACCCAATTTAGTACTACTAAATCTGGGAGGAACCATTTTTGCTGGGATTTACTCCAATTTTTGAGTTTAGACGGTGCATTTTTACTGCATAAAAAGACGGAACCTATTACTTCATTACCGTGTATTTTATAATGTTTTTTGATCCCTCTGTATTTTTTTCGAGGTTGCGCAAGCCGTACAGATTGTTGACGCATAAGATTCAAATGATCGAGGGCTTCTTCTTTTGTTTCAAAATAAAACTTTTTATATCGTTCTCTAACTAATACACCTTTTCTCCCTCGTTGATAGTTCACAACTCGGACATAAGTAGAAAGACAAAGCCTCATTCGATTGGAAATAATTTTCCAAACAGGTCTATTTCGCTTTGAAGAACAGTCTTTAAGATGTGATTGCCTGATCTGATGTTCTTGATGAATATGGACAGCCATCTGAAATCCATCTTTGGTTATTGCATAATCAATAATTTGAAGATATCCTTTGAGATAATAGTGGAGATATTTTAATAGCGTTTTTGCTTCGTCTATGTTTTCGATATAATTACTATTCGCGCTGGCAGCACTTTGAAAAATATAAAATCCAGTTGCTTGGAAGGATTTGATTTCTTGCATGATGTAATTCTTTTTCTATTAGTGTAATGAAGGCTGCATTTCGTTCCATTTTTTCGGATCTTTTTTTAATATTTTTTTGAAAGTCAATGAATATGGGTGGTTCATTCGTAGTGGATCGAGAGATAAATGTAGATAGTCGTGCTTTTTGTAGGATGAACTTGACAGAAAATGCATCAAATGTTTGTGTGGAAATGTGAGATCTTCATGCAATAGGGGGAGTAGTGGGAGACAATATGTCTCTCCCGACGTGATGTCTTAAGATGTTTGCTGGGAGGGAATGGTAAATACATACAACAGACTTGAATTTGTCACTAATGAGGAGGGATGAAACCACGAATCACCCGACGTGACCATGGACTACAGTCCATGATCACGGATTGCCCAAATAAGTATTTAAATACTTACTTTTGCGGTCAAAATGTAGGTATTATGTCCAGAAATAAGCTGCAGAAGTTTGCTGAGGTACGTTCTTTTCCGAATGTTTATGAGAATTTTCACCCGATGATTCCCGAATTGCGGGGTGAGAATGCAGAAATCGTGGAGATGAAAGGGAAGTGGGCTGAAAAACACTTTGGTAATCAACATCCAATTACCCTTGAATTAGCTTGTGGACGTGGGGAATATACACTTCAACTGGCACGGAAATATCCTGAAAGAAACTTTATTGGTGTGGACATTAAAGGTTCTAGAATTCATCAGGGAGCGACCATTGCGATTGAAGAGGGCTTGACAAACGTTGCTTTTTTGAGAATGAAAATTGAAAAAATCAACAATTTTATTGCTCAAGATGAGATTTCTGAGATTTGGATTACTTTTCCTGATCCTTTCTTACGAGAAAGTAAATCAAATCGTCGTTTGACTTCACCTCGGTTTTTGGATTCGTACAAGAATTTGTTGGTTGAAAACGGCATCATTCAATTGAAAACGGACAGCCCAGAACTATATGCATACACGCATGAAGTATTGACCGAATATCCTGGTGTCCGCTTGTTATATGATAATGATGACATTTATGCTCAGGCTCTTGATTTTCCAGATTTGGAGTTTAAAACTTACTACGAAAAGAAACATCTGTTGGATGGGAGAACCATCAAATATGTTCGATTTAGCTTGGATCGAATTTAATCCACGGGCTGGACTTGCTCCGAAGGCTTGAAAAGTTTTTTTCGATAGAATATAAGTAGACAAGTCACGCCTACAAATATAGATGCATCTGCTACATTGAATATGGCGTTGAAGAATTCAAAGTATTCCCCCGCCTTAAACGGGAACCAATCCGGGTATTTACTTTGTATCATTGGAAAGTAAAACATATCGACCACCTTCCCTTGAAGTATCGGGGCGTATCCTCCTTCTTCTGGCAAAAAGCTAGCGATTTGATTGTATTCACTTTTACTGAAAATTAGTCCGAAATAAATGGAATCCAGTATATTACCAATGGCCCCAGCGATAATCAGTGAAAAAGCGGCAATAAATCCTTTTGATTCTCTTCTTTGTATGAGTTTATATAGCAAACGAATAAGAAATGCTACTAGAATTATTCTGAATATGCTTAGAATATATTTTCCAGTGATTCCTCCCCAATTTAAGCCGAAAGCGATTCCTTCATTTTCGGCAAATCGAATTTGTGCCCAAGTCCATCCTAGAATATGCACGCTTTCTCCATAGAGAAAGTTACTTTTTACGTATAATTTGACCGCTTGATCGATGATCAGAATGAGCGTAATAATTAATATGGCAATTTGGGCTCGTTTCATCCCTCGACTACTGGAATTTCAGTGCTTGCTTCTGTTTCTGTTGGTTTCGATTCTTTTTTCAAGAACATTTTACGATAGAATAGAATAATAAGCACAACTCCGACGGATATTGAGGCGTCCGCGACATTGAAGATAGGTCTAAAAAATTCAAAATATTCTCCAGCTTTGAACGGAAACCAACTGGGGTAATGTGATTTGATCATAGGGAAATAGAACATGTCGACCACATTTCCTTGAAGAAATGGTGCGTAACCGCCTTCTTCTGATAAAAACTCTGCTACATTCCTTGTATGATAATCACTTTTATTGAACACAAGGCCGAAATATAAGGAGTCCAAAATATTCCCTATGGCTCCTGCAATGATGAGCGAAAAGGCGGCAATGAACCCTTTAGATTCTTTAGCTTTCACTAATTGTGCCGCAAAATACAATAGCAATCCAGCCATGATAATCCGAAAAATACTCAAAATATATTTTCCAGTCACTCCTCCCCAGGATAGTCCAAAGGCCATACCTTCGTTTTCAACGAACTTAATCTGAGCCCAAGGTAGCCCTAGAATATGAACGCTTTCACCATAATAGAAATGTGTTTTGATATATATCTTAACGGCTTGATCTATAATAAGGACCGTTGCAATGATTAAAAAAACTATGTGTGCTCTTTTCACTAAATTCGATGTTTGCCTCAAAAATAGAATAATGATTAACAATTGGCTTTTGTTGTGGATAAAAAGACGTTTTTAATGGATGGTTTTATAATAGTGTTAACAGTATATCGATTATTTGATGTACTTTTGTGGCGTTAAAATATTCGTCTAACCTGCAATTGGATCGAAAAATGAGAGGATTACATAATAAAGTGGACCGTCGTCTACTTAAGGAGCGTTTGGAAAGAAGTAACGAGGAACGTATTACTTTATCTTTTTATCAGTACGCTAATATTGCCAACCCAGAATTATTTAGGAATCATTTATTTGTCTTATTAGACGAGTGTCAAGTATTGGGACGTGTCTATGTAGCGAAAGAAGGTGTCAATGGACAATTATCCGTGCCTGAAGAGCGATTTGAAGATTTTAAGAAAGCTTTATTTTCGGTGGATTTCTTGAGAGATATTCGATTGAATATAGCGATTGAGGATGATGGTAAGTCTTTTTTTAAATTGACTATTAAGGTTCGACATAAAATTGTTGCCGATGGATTGAATGATGAATCGTTCGATGTTACTGACAAAGGGACGCATCTTGATGCGGCGTCTTTTAACAAATTGACTGAACAGGATAATACGGTTGTGGTAGATATGCGCAACCATTATGAGAGTGAGGTCGGCCATTTTAAAGGAGCCATTTTACCTGATGTAGAAACGTTTCGTGAGGCCCTACCGGTAGTTGTGGACATGTTGGAGGATAAGAAAGACCAAAATGTGATCATGTATTGCACTGGCGGTATTCGTTGTGAGAAGGCGTCAGCATATATGAAGCATAAGGGTTTTCAAAATGTGTATCAGGTTGAAGGAGGAATCATAGAGTATGCCCGTCAAGTGGAAGAGCAGGGTTTGGAAAACAAGTATATCGGTAAGAATTTTGTTTTTGATGAGCGCCTTGGGGAAAGAATTAGTGAGGATGTCATTGCGCAGTGCCATCAATGTGGAGCACCTTGTGATACGCATGTAAATTGTGCCAACGATGCCTGTCATATTTTATTTATTCAATGTAAAAGTTGTGCGGAGAAATATGCTAGCTGTTGTTCGGTAAAATGTTCCGAATTTAATCAGCTACCTGAAGAGCAGAGGAAAGAGCTTCGTAAAACCATTGAATTTAACGGCACGAAATTTGGAAAAGGAAGATATAAGGCTCATAAAAAAGATGAAAAATTAGAATTTGAGTCCACGCTTAGTGAATAAAAAACGAATGCATAATAATATAGAAGGTCAAGCAGCGTTCAGTAATGGATATATGTCATTATTGCGGCCAGCAAAGCCTAATCCATTACATGAACGTACAAACTTCTTTATGAGGAATATATTCCTATTATTTTCATTATTTATTTTTGGAAACAGTGCGATCTCACAAACGTGTGATTATCCTGAATTGACAGATGGATGTGAATGTGAAAGTTCCATTGTTGTTTGTAATTCGGAGATTGACGGTTTTATGGGAACCCTACCCACTGATGATTGTGGAAATCAACCGCCAACTTTTTGTGATGGAAGTGGCTCGATTGAAAATCCACTTTGGTTTTCTTTTGTGGCGCTCAGTAATACGGTCGAGTTTGTTATTACGCCGGATAATTGTACGGCGGGAATGGGTGGATTTATCGGTATGCAAGCGGCTGTTTATGCCAATTGTGGAGATAATGACACGTTTATATGTGAAGGTACGGGGACGGAAAACCCTATTACCATCATGGCAAGCAATTTTGTGGTTGGGCAGACTTACTACTTAATTATTGATGGATATGGTGGTAGTGTCTGTGATTTTATAATCGATGCTGTTCAGGGGATTTCTTCTTCTCAGTTAGATTTATCTACCGAAGGGCCTAATGTCATTACGGGAGAAACTGGTTCTGTATGTGTAGAAGAAGGAAAGATTTTTTCTTTTTCGATTCCAGATTGTGAGGTGAGTGGTTCGTCAACATTTAGCGATTTATGGGAGGATGGATGGACCTGTTATGATTGGACGATCACCCCAAATACTTATACGATCATAGGTGATGAAAACACGCCATTTTTGGAGGTTCAATTTGATGAAAAAGCGACTTATACAATATCCGTAGATCGATTTCTTCATCCGCAAATTGAGGGTTGTGCAATGGGGTCTTGTGAAGATCCTGCAGCGATTGAGTTGTCTGTCTGTATTATTGATACAGTCATTAATACTACGGTTTTATGCCCTGGAGATTTGGAGGAGATCTGTGGTAATTTAATCGGAGCTCCTGGAGTCTATGAATGTTTGGATGAGATAAACTGTATTATGCATATCGATACGGTGAAAATGTCAACTCCAGAAGTGGAGGAGTTGGGCAATATCTTTTTATGTCCTGACGAATGTTTTGAGTTAGAGGGAGTGCAGTATTGTGACCGAACAGATTATAATATACAAAGCATTGTTGATTGCAGCAAAGCATTTACATTTAGTATTCAAGATTTATCTATCAATATTATCCCCGAACCATATCCAGTGGTTAATTGTAATGAGGAAGATGAGTTAGTAGCTCATACCGTAAATACAAACTATGACGGAACTATTAGTTTTAAATATTTAGATAACAACGATGTGGAGTTGTCCAATACAAATTTTGTATTGATCAATCAACCTGGTGAATATCGATTTATTGTTTTTGTTGAAGGGTTTGAATCGAGTTGTGCGGATACGGTTGAGTTTACGATCGAAATAGACGACACTCCGGTTGAATTTGAATTAGAAGCTGAAGTATTAACTTGTGCTGATCAAGAAGCATTGGTAGAGGCTATAAGCAATGAAAATATTGTTAGTTACTCTTGGAGCGGACCGAACATTCAAGGACCTATAAATGGACCGAGTATTACTGCGGTTGATAGCGGCACATATATTTTGGTGGTTGAAGGTGAAAATGGTTGTACTACAGAAAAAGAAATATTTGTAGATGCTAATTATCCACCGATAGATGTGGAAGTCAATTACGAAGAGTTGGATTGTAAAATTGCTCAAACGACTCTAAGTTATATTGCTAGTTTGGAGATTGATTCTGTTCTTTGGGCTGGACCCAATGAATTTAAAGGAAGCACGGAAGAAGTTATAGCGGTAGATACTGGAGTTTATGTATTGAATTTATTTGCTTCTAATGGCTGTGATTATTCACATATTTTTAAGGTGTTGGGTAATTATGTAGATCCTGAATTCGATGCATTGGTACCCGACGAATGGGCCTGCAAATCAGAAATGCTAGATATAGAAATTGATTTTGATCCATCCCTAAATTATTCGGTGAATTGGTTCGCGAATGATGGAATCATCTTAGGTGCTAATAATGGTATGAGTCTTACCGTCGGTTCGACAGGTGAATATGTGGTGGAGGTGACAGACGATCTTACCGGTTGTTCTTCTTTGGATACTATTTTTGTAGTAGCTAATGATGAAGTTCCTACCTCTATTGATATTGAATCAACGTCCCCTTTGTGCTTTAATATTAACGATGGCATCATAGATATTACCAATATTGAAGGAGGTACTGGGCCGTTTGATATTTTCTTAAATGGAGACTTACAATCCTCTATGTTTATTGAAAATCTTGCTCCTGCCAGCTATGAAGTATTGGCAGTAGATATCAATGGATGTGAAGTAAAACGAGCAATAGAAATTGAAGCACCAACAGAATTAGTAGCCGATATTGAAGGCCCGGAAGAAGCAAACTACGGCGATAATGTCTTGATAGAATCTGTTGTAGATAAGGAGATGTTTGATATTGACGTAATCAATTGGTATGATGATGCAGGGATGTATCTCGGAAGTGGAGATGATATAAACTTCACGATGGAGGCAAACACTTCTATTACCATGGAAGTGGTAGATAATAATGGTTGTATTGTTACTCAAGTCATTTCCATTCGATTGGATGAAGATTATGACTACTATGTGCCAAATATGTTTACTCCGAACCAAGATGGATTTAATGATTATTTTGCCATTTTCACGCAGGATCTTCCAGGCCAAATAGACTTGTTGTCCATTTACGACCGTTGGGGAAATAAAATGTTTGAAGTTCGAAATATTGAAAATGGAAATGATGACCCTTCATGGGGTTGGGATGGACTATTTAATGGACAGGTCGTACATTCTGGAGTATATGTCTATTATGCCGAAGTAGAAACATTGGGTATCAAAAAGCAACTTAAAGGAAGTGTAACTCTAGTACGATAAGGTGTCCTCATCAACTGAAAATAAGTATGTTTTATATGCCGTGTTAAATTGGGGTTTGGGACATGCCACACGCTCGATACCTTTTATCAAAGCTCTTCAAGGAAAAGGATATAAATTGGTCGTTTGTTCGGATGGATTGGCATTGAAATTTTTGAAAGAAGCCCTATCCGATGTTACTTATGAGTCATTACCTGGATATAATATTCATTATTCTTATGCATCCATGGCTTTGAACATGGTGATTCAATCGCCTAAGATTTATATCAATTATCAGAAAGAAAAACGAGTTTTTACCCAGTTGGTAAAACGGTATAAGCCTATTTTTTGCATTTCAGATAATCGATACGGTTGTAGGAATATTGCTGTCTCTAGCTATTTTGTCGGGCATCAATGGTCTATTTTAAATGGCAAGGGCCATAAACATTATATAGCGAGTCTAATCAATCAGCATTATATTCGGAAATTTGATAAAATGATTATTCCCGATGATCCTAGGCATCATTACACCGGAGCAATGACCAATGATGTACCTGTTGCGATGCGCCTTTATGCAGGTATATTAAGTCGTTTGGAGCAAAGGGATTATTTACAAAATCCAATCAAGTTTGATTTTGGTATCATTCTTTCAGGACCTGAACCAAATCGATCTCGAATGGAATCAAAATTGTTGACGCTTTTTGCGAATCATATCCATTTGCGCATTTTATTGATACGCGGATCAAATAATGCTTTAACACAGGCGTATTCAGAAAATATTGAAGTTAAAAATGTGGTCCACGCATCTGAACTTACAACTTCTATTGATGCTTGTCGATGTATAGTTAGCAGACCGGGATATAGTTCTATCATGGATTATATCCAGCTTGGTGTACAGCGCATGGTTTTTATTCCTACCAAAGGACAAACGGAGCAGGAATATTTAGCCAGAAGATTTTATGAGACGTTTAAGATTCCTTTTTTGGAAGAAGATCGAATGGAAGGCTTGATACCTTTATTAGACAATCTATCAGAGGTTCGATTTCAGAATCACTCAAATAGCTTGTTATCAGCGTTAATTGACAAGATTGAATCAGAAGTACTCCCTTAAATATACTTTGAATTTGTAAAATCGAATATCTTTGCGACTATGTATAAGGATAAAAAAGTAATTGCTGTTCTACCGGCATACAATGCGGCTAAGACTTTAGAGAAAACCTATAGCGAAATCCCTTTTGATTTAGTAGATGAAGTGATTTTATGCGATGATGCAAGTAAAGATGATACAGTTGAGGTTGCAAAAAGGTTAGGTATACATCATATTATATCACATGAGGTAAATAAGGGATACGGAGGTAATCAAAAATCCCTGTATAACAAAGCCTTGGATTTGGATGGTGATATTGTAATTATGTTGCACCCTGATTATCAATATACTCCCAAATTGATTCCTTCTATGGTCAATATCATAGGAGAGGACTTATTCCCTGTAGTATTGGGATCACGTATTTTAGGGAAAGGTGCTTTGAAAGGAGGGATGCCGCTTTATAAATATATTGCCAATCGATTTTTGACGCTCACTCAAAATATTCTTGTTAATTATAAATTATCCGAATATCACACGGGGTATCGAGCTTTCAGCGCAGAAGTATTACGATCGATTGCCTTCAATAATAACGATGATGATTTTGTCTTTGATAATGAAATGTTATCGCAGATAATTTATAAAGGATTTGACATCGCTGAGGTAACTTGTCCAACAAAGTATTTTGAAGAAGCTTCTTCCATTAATTTAGTTCGAAGTTCAAAATATGGCTTGGGCGTCTTGCGTGTATCATTGGTTCATCGTTTGTCCAAGTGGGGACTTTGGAAAAGTAAAATCTATGCCTAAGTCATATAAGTCGTTTCAGAAACAGGCATTTTCAGTGCGATCTTCAAAAGCGGATCAATCAGGAAATTGGAAATCTCCAGAAGGCTTTCAGTTTGAGGGCGATTATTCTGTTGAAAAGCCCTTGTTTGCTGCGGGTTTTCCTCATTTCGTTAGTGGCCCTTATGCAAGCATGTATACAGGTAGACCTTGGACGATAAGACAATATGCAGGATTTTCGACGGCTGAAAAAAGTAATGCTTTTTATAAAAGAAATTTGGCTCAAGGCCAAAAGGGGTTGTCGGTAGCATTTGATTTGGCTACTCATCGAGGCTATGATAGTGATCATCCAAGGGTTTCAGGTGATATTGGAATGGCCGGCGTGGCAATTGATTCGATAGAGGATATGAAAATTTTGTTTCAAGGAATTCCTCTCGATAAAATGTCCGTCTCCATGACCATGAATGGAGCGGTTATTCCCATAATGGCTTTTTTTATCGCTAATGCGGAAGAAATGGGTGTTCCGAAGGAGCTATTGGCAGGAACCATTCAAAATGATATTTTGAAAGAATTTATGGTTCGTAATACCTATATATATCCACCAGCACCTTCGATGAGAATCATATCGGATATTTTTGCCTACACCAGTAAATACTTGCCAAAATTTAACTCGATATCGATCAGTGGATATCATATGCATGAGGCAGGAGCTCCAGCCGATTTGGAATTGGCATATACATTGGCAGATGGAATGGAATATATTCGTGCCGGTATAAAGGCAGGATTGAAGGTTGATGATTTTGTGCCGAGATTTAGTTTTTTCTGGGGAATCGGTATGCATTTCTATGTAGAAATTGCCAAAATGCGTGCTGGAAGAAAACTTTGGGCTGAATTGGTGGCACAATTTAAGCCTGAAAAGGCAAAATCCATGTCATTGAGGACACATTGTCAAACCTCTGGATATAGTTTGACAGAACAAGATCCATATAATAATATAGCTCGAACAGTCATTGAGGCTACGGCAGCTGCATTTGGTGGGACTCAATCGTTACATACGAATTCTTTGGATGAAGCGATTGCTTTACCGTCCGATTATTCAGCAAAGATCGCGAGAGAAACACAAAAGTACCTACAGCAAAATACGGATATTACGAAGTATGTGGACCCTTGGGCAGGCTCGGAACATATAGAATACTTGACGGATTTATTATATCAAAATGCTAAAAAGTATATTGATGAGATTGAGCAGCTTGGAGGTATGGTTCAGGCTATCGAAAAAGGTATACCTAAGTTGCGAATAGAGGAAGCGGCAACAAGAAGACAAGCACAAATTGATGCGGGAGCATTGAAGATAGTTGGGTTGAATGTATTCGGTTTAGAGGATGAAGAACAATTAGAGACCTTGGAAGTAGACAATGAATTGGTCCGAAATAGTCAAATTGCTCGTATTAAGCGATTGAAAGAAGATCGTGATGAAGCGGCGGTTCAAGATTCGTTGCGCCAATTAATTGAAGTGGCTACAAGTCAATCGGGAAACTTGTTGGAGGCGGCGGTAGAATGTGCCAGATTTCGAGCAACTTTGGGAGAAATTTCTGATGCATTGGAGTCTGTATTTGGGAGATATTCGGCTCCGACTAATGTGGTTTCAGGTGTTTATAAAGCGGAAATGAAAAATAATGAAAAGGTTACGATTGCTCGAGCGGCGTCCGATCGCTTTGCCAGTAAATTTGGACGTAGACCAAGAATCATGATTGCCAAGTTGGGGCAAGACGGACATGATCGAGGAGCAAAAGTGGTGGCTACAAGTTTTGCTGATATTGGCTTTGATGTGGACATAGGTCCTCTTTTTCAAACACCTGAAGAAGCGGCAAAACAAGCCATGGAAAACGACGTGCATATATTGGGAATATCTTCTCTAGCAGCTGGACATAAGCGCCTTGTCCCTGATACCATAAAGGCATTAAAAGCCTTGGATTGTGCGCACATTTTGGTTGTTGTTGGTGGTGTCATTCCGCAAAAAGACTATAGCTTTTTATTTGATGCTGGTGTAGCGGCTGTATTTGGTCCTGGTACGGTTATTTCTGAGGCTGCGACTTCTTTACTGGAGTTAATGTTGGATTAATTAAAGAAAACATACGAACATTTGTTCGCTTTTTTTTGTTTAGTGCGTATATGCGTTTAACTTTGAATGCAGATGCGGGTATCTTCCCTACTTTCTAATAAATATATTGTTATGGAAAATTCAATGGCTGATAAGTTTCAACAAAAGATTGATGATGATATCAGAATAGAACCTAGAGATTGGATGCCGGAGGCATACAGGAAGACATTGATTCGTCAGATTAGTCAGCATGCTCACTCCGAGATTGTTGGGATGTTGCCAGAAGGCAATTGGATAACTCGAGCACCGAATTTGAGAAGAAAGGTAGCTTTATTGGCTAAGGTTCAAGATGAGGCGGGTCATGGTTTGTATCTCTATTCTGCTTGTGAAACTTTGGGCGTAAGCCGAGATGAATTGATCAATCAGTTACATACGGGTAAAGCGAAGTATTCTAGTATATTTAATTATCCTACGATTACTTGGGCAGATATTGGAACGATCGGTTGGTTAGTGGACGGTGCTGCGATCATGAATCAAGTACCATTATGTCGGTGTAGTTACGGTCCGTATGCACGAGCTATGGTCAAAGTATGTAAGGAAGAAAGTTTCCATCAAAGACAAGGATTTGAGATTCTTCTTACCTTAAGTAAGGGGACGGAAGCACAACGTCAAATGTTACAAGACTCCGTTAATCGTTGGTGGTGGCCTTCTATGATGATGTTTGGTCCAAATGATGCGGATTCTCCGCATTCGGCGCAGTCCATGGCATGGAAAATTAAACGATTTTCAAATGATGAATTGCGACAGCGATTTGTAGATATGTGTGTAGATCAAGCAAAAATATTGAATGTAACACTGCCAGATCCTGATTTGAAATGGAATGAAGAACGAGGACATTATGATTATGGGCCGATAGATTGGGACGAATTTTGGAATGTAGTTAAAGGAAATGGGCCGTGTAATAGAGATCGTATTGAGACACGTGTCAATGCTTATGAAAAAGGAGCTTGGGTTCGAGAAGCAGCGAGTGCTTATGCCGAAAAACAAGCAAGTAAAAAAGCAATTCAGGTTGCATAAAACAAATAAATATGAATGATTGGCCTTTATGGGAGGTATTTATAAGAAGTAAAGCCGGGTTGCATCATAGACATGTGGGTAGCCTTCATGCAAGTGATGAAGCAATGGCTTTAGAAAATGCCAGAGATGTGTACTGTCGAAGAATGGAAGGTGTCAGTATTTGGATTGTTAAATCTGAAGAAATCGTAGCGAATAATCCCGAAAATAGTGAAGCTCTATTTGATCCAGCTGAAAATAAGATTTACAGACATCCTACTTTTTACGATTTACCGGATAATCTAAAACATATGTAATGGCGATTCATTGTAACCCTTTATTACATCAGTTTATTTTACAACTTGCTGATAATGCATTGGTTCTCGGACATCGAATATCGGAATGGTGTGGACATGGTCCAGTATTAGAGCAGGATATCGCATTAGCAAATATAGCGCTCGATCACATCGGTCAGGCTAGAATGTACTATCAATTGGCTGCTTCTTTTGAAGACGGTGCTACCGAAGATAGTTATCCATATCAACGAGATGTTCGAGGTTTTCGAAATCTACTATTGCTTGAAATGGAAAACAAAGATTTTGGATATACCTTAACGAGATCTTTCTTTTACGATCAATTTCATTATTTATTGTTGGAAGCAATCATTCAATCTGATCATAAAGCCTTGAAGGAGATTGCTAGTCAAGCTATCAAAGAGGTTCGTTATCATTGTCGATACTCTTCTGACTGGATGAAACGTTTAGGGGATGGAACAGAAGAAAGTCATCAGCGTGTTCAGAAGGCTGTGGATGCATTTTATATGTATACGGGAGAATTTTTTATGCCTAGTGCAGCTGATGAATATATGGCCGCTGAATTCAATATCAATATTGAATCTATAAAGGAAAAGTGGTTGGAAAATATTCAAGCCGTTTTACAAGAATCTACCTTAGCAATGCCCCAAGACACCTGGTTTCAGAAAGGAGGAAAAACGGGTGTACATACTGAAAAGTTGGGGTTTTTATTGGCTGAATTGCAATATATTCAAAGGGCCTATCCAAATATGAACTGGTAGATGAATGCGATGACAAATCACCGGGATATCTATCAAGTTTTAGAAACAGTACTTGATCCAGAGGTGCCCGTTTTGTCAGTGGTCGATCTCGGAATTGTCCGGAAAGTTCGATTGGATCGAGGAACTTGGCAGGTCGATATTTGTCCTACATACAGCGGTTGTCCTGCATTGGATGTCATCGCTTTGGATATAAAGGTCGCTTTGGATCAGGCCGGTTTTGAGAATAGTCAAGTAAATTACGTGCTTGATGAGCCATGGACAACGGATTGGATTTCTGAATCGGGACGCAAAAAACTTAAGGAATATGGTATTGCTCCTCCTGTGGGATCCCCAGATAAATTAGCGGTCAATCCAGATGATCGAACAGTTCCATGTCCAATTTGTGATTCTACGGATACAGTCATGGTCAGTGCTTTCGGCTCGACGGCCTGTAAATCACTTTTTAAATGTAATAGCTGTCTAGAACCATTTGATTATTTTAAATGCCATTAATTTAGGCACTCGCCCAATCTATCTATCTTTGCTATCATAACGAATTTTTAACGCTTTACCTTGGTGTAAAATAATATGCTTTGTGTAACTTAAAGTAATTAATGACCGTTAGAGTAATAGATTATACGTCTTAATATGAAAATGAAATTAATTAGTTCATCATTGGTTTTCAAAGCCCCTAGCTATATCGTAGCTATGTTGCTGGTATTACTGGCTTACGGTGCAAGTGCGCAGGATGATTATGTTACCAAGCAGATAACCTTTGATGGCAAAATATATACAGCGCTGGTTTCACCAACGGACACGCTGATACTTCAAGAATTGGAGGATGTGAGTATTACATCTCCTAGAAGTTTTGAAAATTACGATGAATATAGAAAGTATGTTCGATATCGCAGATACGCGCAGAAGGTATATCCATATGCGGTAGAGGCGATTAAAATATTTAGAGAAGTGGAATATGCCACGAACAACTTAAGTAAACGAAAAAGGAAACGACATATACGCAAGCTATCTCGTGAGCTGAAAAAAGAATTCAACGATCCACTCAAGAAATTAACCAAAACGCAAGGTTATATTCTTGTAAAAATGATTGAGCGTGAATTAGATACGCCTATGTATGATTTGGTAAAAGGATTGAAAGGTGGTTTTACTGCTAGTTATTATAATCAGTTTGGAAAACTCTACGGATACAAATTGAAAAGCGGTTATGTAGAGGGGGAGGATAAATTATTAGATATCGTTTTACAGGATTTCGATATTTCTCATAAACTACCGAAATAATTCGCATTTTTGCCCCATGAATATGTACAACGAGCCAAAATTGATCATTGATTGGGATGATGAGGATAAAGATTACATGTTGAATGGTAGCACTTCTTGGAAGAGTCCATCCAACTTGGCCATCATCAAGTATTGGGGTAAATATGGAAATCAACTACCTCAAAACGCATCGATCAGTTTGACACTGGATGCGGCTCACACGGAAACAACATTGGAATATTACTACGCGGTACCTGATTCCGATTGGATTGAGTTTTATTATGACGATAAGGAGATGCCGGCTTTCGCCCAAAGAATAGAGCGATACTTTGAATCATTGACTGAAATTTTTCCGTTTATCAAACAATTTGATTTTAGAATTCATTCTAAAAATTCATTTCCTCATAGTTCTGGAATTGCAAGTTCTGCCTCTGCCATGAGTGCCTTAGCTCTTTGTCTTTGTGACATGGAAAGGACTTATTTCAGAACCTTGAAAGATGATCAAGATTTTTATAAGAAGGCATCTTATGTGGCGCGATTAGGAAGTGGTTCTGCTGCCAGATCCGTTCTTCCAGGTTGGGTAGAATGGGGTGAAAATTCTGTGGATGAAAACTTTTCCAATTTGTTTGGAACAAGAGTGACAGAAATTCACGAGTCTTTTCGGAATATGCGTGATGCCATATTAATAGTCAGCAAGAAGGAAAAATCTGTATCTAGCTCTGCTGGACATCAGCTGATGGAGAATAATGCTTTTGCAGCTCCTCGGTATCATCAAGCAAACGAACGTCTGGGCATATTGATGAAAGCACTAAAAGAAGGAGATTGGGCAACCTTTGGTAGGATTGCTGAAAATGAAGCCTTGACACTGCATGCACTTATGATGGCATCGGAGGAATCGTACATTTTGATGGTTCCAAATTCCTTAAAAATGATTGAAGAGATCAGAAAATTCAGGAAAGAATCGGGTGTTCATGTCTATTTTAGTTTGGATGCAGGACCGAATATTCACTTATTATATCCGGACAATTTTAAAGATGAGGTTCATCGATTTATAAAAGATACTTTGCTTGATTTATGTGTAGATGGGCGCATTATTTACGATCAGGTGGGAAAAGGCCCGCAAAAATTAGCTTAATTTAAACGATACGAAGATGAAATCACTGAATAGATTCTGTAATACTGTAGTTTTTTGTATTCTATTTGTGGTTTCTGCTTTTGCACAGGCAACACAGGAACAGGTTCTTATTGATAACCCAGCTTTCGATAAGACCGTTTCAACCATGATTAAACATTCAATTCCGTTGATCAGTGTTGATGAACTTTCAAAGAATGTAGATCAATATGTCCTTCTAGATGCTCGTGAAAAGGGTGAATTTCAAGTGTCTCATTTGGAAGGTGCCATTTATGTAGGTTATGACTTTTTTGATGAAAAATTATTAGAGCATATTGATAAAGATGCTCCGATTGTAGTTTATTGTTCGATTGGTGTACGCTCTGAGAAAATTGGTGAAAAGTTAGTCAATATGGGATTTACCAATGTACAGAATTTATATGGTAGTATTTTCGAATGGGCGAATAAAGGCTATCCACTTGTCGATAATGCCGGTTATCCCACTATGAATATCCATGCCTACAATTGGGTATGGGGTAAATGGATGACGAATAAGAAGTATCAAAAAGTCTATAAGTAATTCTATTTTTTGTCAAGATTTCTTCAAAACATTCATCTTTTTTCGATTTTGTCCAATTTTTAAAGGCAGTCAAACATCCCATTTTTATTGAGGATTGATTTTTTTTTGAAAAAAGTTACGAAATAATGGAACGGAATGATGCCCTCATTACACTAATAATAAAGTGTAAATCCAGGCATCATGAAAGAAGCATTACTCCATTACATATGGAAAACAAAGTCCTTTCCCTTTCTGGCATTAAAAACAACCGAAGGGGATTCTATAACTATACAACATTTTGGTTATCACAATAGTAATAGTGGTCCGGACTTTTTAGAAGGGGGGATTCAAATTTCGAATACCCAATGGCGTGGACATATTGAAATACATGTTTTGTCATCCGATTGGAATCGTCATGAACACGGTCTGGACGAAGCTTATGATAATGTTATTCTGCATGTTGTTTGGGAAGAAGATGAGATTATTTACAGGAAAGATGGTTCGAGAATACCATGTCTGGAGTTGCGAAACTTAATTTCTCCATTGCTACTGCAGCGTTACGAGCGTTTTTCTAAAAGGACGGATCAAATTCTTTGTGGAAAGGAGCTGTTACATCGAGATCAATCACTGTTTTTTCTACAGTTGAATCGGATGGCTATAGAACGATTAGAAGAAAAGAGTTTACCACTTTCACTGGAATTGGAACATACTCATCAAGACTGGTCTCAGTTGTTGTTTTGGGCTATTGCCAAAAGTTTCGGATTAAAAGTGAATGCGAGTGCCATGGAATCTTTTGCTCGACGAATACCAATCAATTTAGTATTAAAACATGTCGATCAATTGTTTCAGTTGGAGGCTCTATTCTATGGCCAAGCAGGCATGTTATCTGCGAATTGGAGAGATGTTTATGCACAGTCGCTTTATAAAGAATATCAATTTTTGCAGAACAAATATGATCTTCAAGCACTATCTGGTAAGGAATGGAAATTGATGCGTATGCGACCAAGCGCATTTCCAACGATTCGTTTATCTCAGTTAGCTGCTATATATTATAAAAACCCAGATTTACACGCCAAGATTCTATATGCTCCTAATGTGCATGCATTAAAAGAGTTGTTCGTTGTCTCTGCTTCATCCTATTGGGATAGTCATTATTTGTTTGATCGAAACTCTAAACAGTCTCGCCTAAAAGTCATTGGTGAATCGACCATTCGATCTATTATTATTAATGGAGTGATACCATTTATGTTTTCCTATGCACGTTATCGCATGGATGATTCCTTACTAGATAAAGCGCTTGAATTATTGGAAAGTATGAAAAGTGAGCAGAATAAAATTATAAAGGAATGGAAACGGTACAATATCATCCCTAAGAATGCTTTTGAATCTCAAGCTTTAATACAATTAAAGAAGCATTATTGTGATCAGAAACGATGTCTTTCTTGTTCTTACGGAAGCCAATTGATTTCGAAGTTAGGAACGATTTAGCTGAAAAATGAAATGAATTTGTTCGGACTATATTGGTTGCTAACTGAAGAAAAATACCTTTTTAGATGGATGTATTGACTAACTTTGCGCCGGTTTAAAAATTGATTTTAATGACTTTAATGCCAAAGAGTCTATCTAAGAAGTTGGAGAAAAGAAAGGAGCGAGATTCTTTAAGATCTTTGCAAGTTCTAGGCGACCAAATTGATTTTTCTTCGAATGATTACCTAGGATTTTCAAAATCTAAAAGCATTTATGCTGGGGCTTTAGAATTATTAAGACAAGAAGGTTGGGAAAAAAATGGCTCGACGGGATCCAGATTACTCAGTGGTAATTTTCCATTACATATACGATTAGAAAATCAATTGGCGCAATTTCATCAATCAGAGGATGCTCTTATTTTTAATTCCGGATATATGGCGAATATCGGAGTGTTGTCAAGTATTCCTCAGAGAGGTGATATTATCCTTTTTGATGAATTAGTGCATGCCTCCATACGTGAAGGAATTCGTCTATCTACCGCTAAGTCATTTAAATTTAAACACAATGATCTAGAGGACTTGAGGGTTCGATTGGATCAGCATAAATCATCTGGTGAAAATGTTTATGTGGTTACGGAGTCGATCTTTTCCATGGATGGCAATCAGCCCAATATGGACATTTTAATTGCTTTGATGAAAGAGTATGAGGCTCGATTGATTATCGATGAGGCACATGCTTGTGGTGTTGTTGGAAAATATGGAGAAGGGGTAGCCCAGTCTATGGGATTGCATAAAGATATATTTGTTCGAATTCACACCTTTGGAAAAGGCATTGGAACACATGGGGCGGTTGTGCTCTGTTCTGAAGGACTGAAAGACTATCTTTTAAATTTTTCCAAATCTTTTATTTATACTACTGCATTACCACCGCACACTATAGCTACGATTATTGTAGCTTATCAGAGTTTGATGGATACCCGTGAAATTCAACAACTGAATAAGAATATTCAGTTTTTTAAGCATCGAATAATAGATCTGAAGCTGGAAACTTATTTTATGGAGAGTCATTCAGCTATTCAATCTTGTATTTTAGGATCGAACGTTTTGGCTAAAAAAGTATCGATGGCTCTACTTCAGTATGGTTTTGAAGTTCGACCTATTTTGAGTCCAACCGTACCGGAAGGTAAAGAACGATTGAGATTTTGTATTCACAGTTTCAATACAAGGGAAGAAATGGAGACCGTTTTACAGCAGCTTCATCGGAGCATTCATCAATATTCTAATTAGATAAACAAAAAGAAGTATGGCAAATATATTTGTTACAGGTATAGGAACGGATGTTGGGAAGACAGTGGTTTCCGCGATTCTTGTGGAGGCTTTACAGGCGGATTATTTTAAGCCTGTTCAAGCGGGAGATTTGGATTATTCTGATACGCATAAAGTGCAAGAATTGATCAGTAATGAGGTATCTCAATTTCATCCCAATAGTTATGCCTTACAAACGCCAATGAGTCCGCATGGTGCGGCTGAAATAGATAATATTAGCATTGATATAGATAACATTCAATTACCAGAAACCAAAAATCATTTGGTCATTGAAGGAGCTGGTGGATTGTTGGTTCCACTTAATGATCATCAAACGATTGCTGATTTAATCTTGCCAGATTACAAGGTTATTGTTGTGTCCAGACATTATTTAGGAAGTATCAATCATAGTTTGCTAAGTTTGAATTTCTTAAAAAATCGTCAATTGGATACGGCTGTCATATTCAACGGTCCAGAAACATCATCCACAGAAAACATCATTCAGAAAATGACGGATTTTCCTATTATCGGCCGATTGGATGAGGAACAAAGTTTGGATAAACAAACTATTCGTCGATATGCAGAAATGTTTTCCGATAAATTGATGGCATTTATAAATTCTTAGTATGAGCCTACTAGAAAGAGATAAAAAACATCTTTGGCATCCATTGACTCAGCATAAGAGTCATCCAGATACCATTGTTATTAAGCGTGCAGAAGGAGCCGTGCTCTACAACGAAGAAGAGCATGCATTAGTAGATGGCATTGCTTCTTGGTATACCTGTATGTATGGTCATAGTAACCCATTTATCGTGCATCGGGTAGTCGAGCAACTGCAAAAGTTGGATCATGTTGTCTTCACTGGATTCACTCATGAACCGGCTATACTTCTTTCGGAAGCCCTTATTTCTATTCTACCTTCGAATCAAGAAAAGATATTTTTTTCGGATAATGGTTCTACTTCAGTCGATGTAGCGCTAAAAATGGCCTTTCAATATCATCATAATCTGGGACAGAAAAGAAATGTTGTTATCGCTTTTGATGAAGGATTTCATGGTGATACATTTGGAGCCATGTCCGTGTCTGGACTATCGGTATATAATGGATCTTTTGAAGATTTTTTCTTGGAGGTTAAACGAATTCCTGTACCAAGAGAGGATAATTTAGAACTGGTCAAATCCATGCTAAAAAATATCCTTCAAGAAAATGACGTAGCTGCTTTTGTGTATGAGCCGCTTGTGCTTGGTGCTGCAGGTATGGTCATGTATGAGGCCGAACATTTAAATGAACTACTTAAAATTACCCAGGCGCATCATGTTATTAATATTGCCGATGAGGTGATGACAGGTTTTGGTAAAACGGGAACGAACTTTGCTTCTGAACAAGTTGAGATTCAAGCCGATATAATTTGTCTTTCTAAATCCCTCACAGCTGGGGTTGCCCCTATGGGATTGACAACTTGTAGTGATCGGATCTACCAAGCGTTTTACGATGATGATATGAAAAAGGGCTTTTTTCATGGACATACCTACTCCGCTAATCCCTTAAGTTGTACGGCCGCATTAGCTGGAATAGAATTGCTGCAATCCGAACAAATAGTGGAAGCTCGTGATCGTATTCATGCATTGCATCGCTCTTTTACTCGTCAAATACAGGATCATCCACGTGTAAAATCGACAAGAACCAAGGGTGTGATTTTTGCAATGGAATTGGATTTGAATTTGGATCGATATGGTGAAGTTCGGGATCGATTATTCCATTTCTTTATGGAAAAGGGCGTATTTCTGAGACCTTTGGGAAATATCATTTACATACTTCCGCCGTTCGTTATTTCGGATTCGCAACTCAGGAAGATTTATTCTGTCATTGAAGAAGTGTTAGGCATTGTTTAATTGTATGGATAGAAAAATTTCTATTTCTGGTATTGGCTCTTTATCCGCTTTGGGCGTTGATTTGGATGAAGTAATTCAGTCCTATAAGGATCCAGCACATCGATTGTCGAATCAACGTATAGAAGGGATTTCTTCCATAGTAGGGCCATTAACGAATTCAGCGCAAGCGATGATTGATGAAATTAGACGGTCTAATAAATTGTACCGTCATTTGGATCAATCGGTTTTGGCGGCCATCCTTGCAGCTAGATCTTGTATTAAAATGAGTGGCTGGGCTCCAAATCAATCTTTCGGGATTAATATTGGATCTTCACGAGGTGCAACGGAATTGTTTGAGAAATATCATCAAACCTTTTTGGAGTCAGGACAGAGTTCGCATTTGAGTTCACCAACGACGACCTTAGGAAACATTTCTAGCTGGGTTTCGAATGATTTGAATCACGAGGGGCCAGAAATAAGTCATTCCATTACTTGCTCGACGGCATTGCATGCTTTGTTGAATGGGATGGCTTGGATTAGAAGTGGTATGGCAGACAAGTTTATTGTGGGTGGCAGCGAAGCCCCATTGACGCCTTTTACCCTGAGTCAAATGAAAGCATTGAGAATCTATTCGGATGGAGATTCTTCGTATCCCTGTAGATCACTTGATATTACAAAGAAAGAAAACAGTATGGTCTTAGGCGAAGCGGCTTCCGTGGCTTGCTTGGAGCTTGGTATTTCGAATCATGCGCTGGCTATTGTGGAAGATGTGGGCTATGCTACTGAACCATTGGAACATGGCGTATCGATTTCGAGTAATGCTGTATGTTTTCAGAAATCCATGCAAATGGCATTAAAACATACGGATCCTGCTGATGTTGATGTGATTATTATGCATGCTCCTGGAACCATTAAAGGTGATTTGGCGGAATGGAATGCCATAAAAGAAACATTTAATAATAGATTACCCTCGATAACTTCGAATAAATGGAAAATTGGGCATACTTTAGCGGCTTCTGGAATGTTGAGTGTCGAAATGGCTATTTGTATGTTTAGGATGAATCAGTTCATTATAAATCCATTGGTGGAGCATCAAATAGCACCGGAAAACATTCGTAAAGTATTAGTAAATGCAGTGGGATTTGGAGGAAATGCAGTGAGTATATTGTTGTCTTCACCAAATCTATATTTAATAAATAATAATTAAGTATGACTTTAGTAAAACATAATTGGACTGTAGAAGAAATTAAAGCGATTTATAATCGGCCGATGATGGAGCTTTTATATGAGGCTGCAACAGTACATCGTGAGCATCATGAACCCAATACGGTACAAGTCAGCACATTGGTTTCAATCAAGACTGGAGGGTGCCCTGAGGATTGTGCATACTGCCCGCAAGCAGCACGATATCATACCGATATTAAAGGCAATTCTTTGATGAGTGTTGATGAAGTCAAGGAAAAAGCCTTGCAAGCGAAAAGTATTGGATCATCCAGAGTATGTATGGGAGCGGCATGGCGAAATGTAAAAGATGGAGAGGAGTTTGACCGTGTTATTGAAATGGTCCGTACTATCAATAAGCTGGATATGGAAGTGTGTTGTACTCTTGGAATGGTCACTGAAAATCAAGCTGCTCGTTTGGCAGAGGCTGGATTATACGCATACAATCATAATCTAGATAGTTCAGAAAATCATTACGAAAAGATTATTTCTACAAGATCATATCAAGACAGAATTGATACGATATCGAATATTAGAAAAACCAATGTTACGGTTTGTTCTGGTGGAATTATTGGAATGGGAGAATCCATCGATGACCGAGCTGGTATGCTCGCTGCATTGAGTACTTTAAACCCTCATCCAGAATCTGTACCTATCAATGCACTGGTTCCCGTGGAAGGAACACCATTACAAGATCAACAGACCGTGGAGATTTGGGAAATGGTCCGTATGGTTGCTACTGCTCGAATCGTACTTCCATTGACGCAGGTTCGACTATCGGCAGGAAGAAATAGCATGTCACCAGAGGGCCAAGCTTTATGCTTTTTTGCTGGAGCAAATTCAATATTTGCTGGAGAAAAATTACTCACCACACCGAATCCGGATATGAACGAAGACATGAAAATGTTCGAGGCTCTTGGATTAAAAATGCAAAAACCTTTCGTTAAAAAAGCACAACCGACAACGGTTGAAGCGGAAGATTCTAAGCTAAAATCATTGGGTGAAAAACCAAGATGGTCCCGACCAACTTTACAAAAACAATAGTATCAAGTGACTAAAAATACGCCCAAGAGCGTATTGTATTAGGACAATCATAAGGATAAATTTATAGTACTGAATTTATTCTTATGATCCGTTCCATATTTTGGTGTAGCATTTTATTTTTATGTCCATCTATTCTGATTGGACAGTCAGAGCAACAAGACTGGAAATCGAATTATTATTATAGTTCTTTAACATGTATTGACTTTGTTCAAGCTTTTTATCCTGATCTGGACGCCGAGGCTGCAGATAAAATTTGTTCCGAAAGAATCCTAGGATTTAAACTTGCCGCTATTCGTAGACAATATGATTTGGGCATTAAAGCCGAAGTAGAGACTTTTTTATGTGACACCATTTCCCCAGCTAGTTTTGCTCAGCATTTAGAGATCAATTATCAGCTTTCCGAAAAGGAAGCGCTACAAGATTTATTACATCTAAAATCATATCTCCAATCCATCGTACATTCCTTGGAAGAAAGCATGCCTGATGAACTTTTGGATTTAAATCTATTACGCCAAAAACACCAACTTCTTACAGTACACATCGATCGGATTATTCGCAAGAATTATTTGATGTATAATGACCCAGATAGCAATTATCCGAAATGGATGAAATCCATCAATTTATACCACGATAATGACTTTCTTTCCTTGGTAGGACCAAATTTGGACAAAGATTATACGGGAGGATTCAAATTTGAATGGACGACCGACTATCTCAAGTTGCGATTTTTGAATTCGAGATTGGTCTCCAAACAGATATTAAGTTATCAGAGTGTGCTCTTTGGAGGGGAGGGCTATAGTCCTTATGTACGTTTCGATATTGATGAATTTAGAGCTGATTCTCTGTTGAATAATACACAGGAAGATGATACCTTCATAAGCCCACTTGATTTACCAGGCGTTAAAAATGAAATGCGTAAAAATCAGATGAAATCGGATCGTCCGTTTGCTTCTTTTCAATATGTAGCTCGGGCAAAATATAGAATGCATGTTCAGGGAATCTTTCGAGGGAGAAGTATTATTAAGGTCGGCCGTGTGGGTGGCGAAATTGGAAGAAATATTCAAGCCATTATCCATCAAGATCTGATTACAAATTCGCAACAAGTCTTGAATTGGGAGGATCAAATTGCCAGTGGAGGACGCTATGCCTTTAATGTTGATCATTCATTTGATTTCATGCTTTTATCGAAAAGGAATACTCTTTTTGATCGAAGTGAAAATCGTGAGGCCAATTTTTATTATATCCCTAAATGGTTGAATATTTATATGCCTTTGGATATTAGTTATGGAACCGTATACACTTACCAGGAATTCGGCATCGGATTTACGAATAAACATTTTATTTTTCAAAATCAGAATTACGGATTTCGTCAGGAAAAGGGTAGTTATCCATTCTTACTCAATATTGATTACCGTATTCGCCATGTCACGCATAATGGATTCTTAGAGGGTATCGGATTATTCGCTCCGTTTGAAGATGATATTTTGGATACAGAACCAGTCAATAAATATGTGTTATCCGCGGAAAATGTGGCAAAATGGTTGCACTCTACCAATCTATCCTTTTCCGTTCAATCTAGGAAGGTGACTCTATTTTATCAGCAGTCGATTTTACTATCTCCAGAATATATCTTCCCAGAGGATCAACGTCATGATGATTCTAATTTCAATTCGAGAAAAATATTTGGCTATGGTCGTCTGGGATTTAATGCGACCTTATAATTAATACAAAAAGTTATGACTGAACAAGAATTAAAGATTTTGATTGAAGCCAAGATGTTAGATGCATTTGATACCTCTTTGAATGTAGATGCGATCGTTGATGATGCAGAAAAATCAAGATTTGATCGTCGTTTCGATGATTCAAAAGGTTTGAGAAATGCTCAAAAAAAGTGTAAATAATGGCGTATAGAATAAAAAAATATTGTGTAAAAGATCTGGAACGAATCTGGTGCGATATAAAGAAGAAAGAAAGTGTCTTGACAGCTAATAAAATGTATCAAAAGCTCACTGAGAAAATGGACTTCATTGCTGATAACAAAATTGAAGGACATAAAAAGCATCAGCTTGATAATAAGGTATACCAGCTATATAATTTTGAAAATTCTTTTCTGATTATCTATCACATTGATAATAGCGGAGAGGTTTATTCCTTCTACAGCGTCAAAGATATTTCAAATATTCATTCTGAGATTTTGTATGCACAACTGTTGGCTATCATTTAATGTAGAATGGCCTATTCTATCATAGCCAAGAAATCCTCCTCGGTCAAAATGGACACTGTTCCCAATGCTTCTGCTTTTTTTAGTTTGGATCCGGCTTTTTCACCAACTACCAGAAAATCTAATTTACTACTTACTGCACTGATATTTTTTGCTCCTGCCAAGGTTGCCTTTTGTTGTGCTTCTTTTCTTGTCATCTGTTGTAAAGAACCAGTGAATAAAATCGTCTTACCTTTGAACGGAGCATCTTCGGCTACTTCAACAGGCCTGTCTTCTTCCGTTTGCTTCATATTTACCCCATATTCTTCCATTTTTTTTATAAGGGCAATGTTTTCTTCCTGTTGAAAAAAGTGTGATACCTCTCGTGCCAGAATAGGGCCTACATCATGTATGTCGGTATAGTTTTCTTCTGTCCAATCGGCAAGATCTAAGACGTGTTCGATGCGTTCCGCTAATACTTTACTCGCTTTACGTCCCAGGTGATAGATGCTTAATGAGTTAAGCAGTCGATGAATAGGGTTTTGTTTTGCTTTGAGGACGGCTTCTTGGAGTTTTGTAGCTGATTTCTCGCCGAATCCTTCTAATTCTGCGATCGCTTGATAGTCCAAATTATAGATGTCCGAAATATCTCGCAACCAAGCTAAATCATAAAATCGCTCTACATAGGATTTTCCGAATCCATCGATATTCATTGCGTCTTTGGAGACATGGAAGATCATTTTTTGTATTATCTGTGCTTCGCAGTAGTTATTGGGGCATCGCCATTTGGCTTCATCTTCTGGTTTTATTAAGTCATAATTGCAAGAGGGACATTGCTTGGGAAAATCTATCGGTATTTCTTTTCCAGACCGAAGTTCGTCCAATGATTTTACAATATACGGGATCACGTCTCCCGCTCTTTCAACCAGTACCGTATCTCCCAATCGAATGTCTTTGGACTGAATAAATTCTTCGTTATGCAAGGATATGGAGGATACGGTGACCCCAGCAAGTGCTACCGGTGTGATTTTGGCAACTGGTGTGATGGAACCTGTTTTTCCAACTTGATATTCTACCTTTTCTAGAATACTGGTGGCTTGTTTGGCTTTAAATTTATAAGCGATTGCCCATCGCGGATGATGTTGCGTATATCCTGCCAACTCTTGTAGTTTGAAATCGTCCACTTTGATAACCATTCCATCGATTTCGTAAGGGTATTTCTCTCGTTGATTTTCCCATTTTATACAATGTTGGGATACCTCATCTATCGTACTGTAGACGCCAAATTCGGATTTAGGAACCTTGAATCCCAAATCTTTGAGCATAGCGATGCAAGTACTATGCTTTTCAAATTGATGAAGTATATCATTGCCGTTTGCATCTTCTGCAAAGGAAAGTTGAAATATAAAAACATCAATACCGCGTTTGGCTGTTTCGTTAGCGTCTTTCATTCGAAGTCCACCAGTTGCAGCATTTCTCGGATTGGCGAATAAAACTTGTTGGTTTTTAGCTCTTTCTTGATTGACTCGATCGAAAACATCTTTTCTAATAACGGCTTCTCCTCGTAATTCCACTCGGTGAATGCCATATTTGGAAAATGCAGCTTTGAGTGGGATGGATTTTATTGATTTGGCATTTGCCGTCATTTCTTCCCCTTGTGTTCCATCGCCCCTTGTTGCTCCACGAACAAGCTGATCATTTTCATATACCAAAGCAATACTACCTCCATCAAATTTTGGTTCAACAGCAAAGGTCATCGTTTCCTCACCTGTTAATTTGACGATGGACTTTTCGAAATCAACTAGATCTTCCTTATTGTAGCTATTTCCCAAAGATAGCATGGGCGTCAAGTGTTTCACCTTATTAAATTCGGATGTGAGATCTTTGGCTACTCGTTGTGTCGGTGAATCTTCTGTGATTAAGGCAGGGTAGGTTTCTTCCAGTTTTTCTAAGGATTTATACAACATATCGTATTCATAGTCCGACAACACAGGACTATTTTCAACATAGTATTTCCACTCGTGAAAGCGAAGATTATCTCGTAAATCTTCTATCTGATCTTTAGTTGCTGGAGTGCTGAGAAACTGCTTGGATTGTTCGAAAAATGCTTTTTGTTTGGACGCTTCGTACATGAACTTTATTTCTGAGTTTTAACCCGCCTGATACGGTTTTAATGTGCTGTGAAATTAGAAAAAAGTCCGAAGCTCACAAAGTAGTTCTTGCTTGACAGGAGGTAGTATGTTCTCGGGTATTTATAGACTGGTTTATTAAATGCATGATCTATAAGGGATAAGGATAGGAAGGAATCGGTCCTTGTGCTATGCCTCTTTCGCAAAAACTACTTATTTTATTGTACTTTGACCTCTCATTACAAAGTGCCAATGCATAATTCGGGTTGAATTGAAGGTTAAATTTTAGAAGGGAAATTATGCAAACCATGTTTATATCGAAGGACCGATGTCCGCAGGACGGAGCGCAGCGAACTCCTGGAATAGCCTGGT
>JAHDFB010000037.1:0-8429 GCA_020628475.1 Saprospiraceae bacterium
ATTCTAACACCGACGATCTTGGGGTATTATCAGCCAGTCCTCCTCGCAAATCTTTTGAAGTACTTGAGTCAAAAGAATGGGGCTTTTTAGTGATATCGATGCATTCCTTTTGACCAATAGATTGAACTGAAGCCTCTTCCGTTTTCGATGGCTCTATACCTTGGTGGGTCCTGACCGAAATCGTACAACCTTTCAACACATTATTTATCAGGGTTGGACTATTTAACAATTCAGAATCTGGCATCTTGGCTCCCCAAATACTACTAGGAACATGTTCGCATTGAGGATCTACTTGTAAAACATCATCGGTCCTTACTTCATCTCGACCATTTGTTGACATGCTAACTTTTTGAAAGCTAATATGAACGGAAGATTGAAATGACTCCTGCGAAACGCCCATCGAACGTATGTTAATGGCTCGTGTATATTGTTCTGGAGCCTTCATAATTCCCTCTACATCAATGATCGGAATACTCGTATTGAATTGTATTTGAAGATGTTCAGGATCTACAATCCACAAGGTTTTTTGCTGTTTTTTATCATCTTCAACAACGAGTGCTTCTAAAAGTCCGCGTGTAGGTTTTACATGAAATATGTAGTTCTCCGTCGTATTTCCAGCATCAAATAATCTATTTAATAAGGCTGAAGATCGTAATGTAAGCACGCGTCGATCGCTGCCATTATTCGATTTTTCAACATCTTGTTTTAAATACTTTTGACTGAACGCATCCCATTTCAAATCCTGAGGACGACTCGGCTTGGCTCCAAAACGAACAGAAAAAGAAATAATCGGATGATGTATTTTAGCCCTTCCACTGAAATCAGGTCCATTCAGATATAAAGACGCATGTAAGCTGAAACGAATTTTGACACGTACAAAAGCAATCTTCTTAGAAAACTCTACACTCAATCCAATTCCGGCATTCAATTCATAGTAAAATGGTGCCCATCGCATCAAGAAATCCGCAAACATGCTCAAGGTAACCTTGATGGCAGAAATATGAATCAAAAGACGTGCATGATATCCCGCCATCAAGCATGCTGGTGTCAATGCGAAATAGCCACCTCCAGAAATTTGCACATAATCGGATACCTTCCAATTTAGTTCTAAAGCTTCTACTTTTGGATAATGTGAGGGTTTGGTATATTTAGGATGATATCCACCCAAGGACAACACAAAATCATGTGTATGTTCTTGACCAAACCACATATAGTAAGCCAAACCACCTCGGATGGTACAAGATTTATCGAATATATACGAATCATGTGTCAACGCCGCTTCCAAACTAAATAAACCATCGTCCGGGGCAAATCGTGCTTTGACATTCAAGCCAATATGAATGACTGGTTTTTCAGCATGTTCGGGAATATTCAATGTGGCCAATCCCAGAATATCCAATTCAAATCGATTTCCAAATGAGGCCAGCAACAACAGAAAACCATCAATCATTTTAAAGGAATTGAACTGAATTCCCAAGGCCAACCAATCTTCATCGATTTTGACAGGAATCGAATGATTAATTTTATCAACTAATGCTGGGAAATCTTTCATTCTTGAAGCGGAATCTCCTTTCGGTATATTATTTCCCATGGCCCACTCAACCAAGGGAAATTGATTGACTTGATCAATAGCAGGCACTATGATATCACGATTGTATCCAAATCCTGCCGCCAATCCAGTGACAAAAAATGGTGGTGGTCCTCCCATCGGATATTGTAACATGGCATATCCAAAGATAGACTTGGCATCATCTAATTGTTGATACGCACCAATGCCAGAAATTTCAAAATCCTCTATTTTCAGGTCAATCATTCCAGCGTAATTCGAAGCTCCTTGGCGCATAAAAGCCCCTTCCAATTGGAAGGCCTTTGTTTCGATTCCAATACCCAGTCCAGATATCGTTGGATGTACTGCAAAATGATGTTTCAAATCGATAGACAGACCAAGCTCGATAAGTTCCAATTCGACCGCTGCCACTTTCAAATAAGCATTCAATAAAAGGGCTGCCTGATGTTCTTTGGCCAAAAATCGGATACCGATTCCCTGTAGCAATACAGGACCCAATTTTTTATTTAGCTTAGCCCACTTCTCCAATTTGGCCATTTTCTTTTGAGCACCTCCTTCGAAAACGGTGCGTTCAGTGCTAGCTGAGCCTGGGGCAGGTGTATTGTCTGGTGCTTTCATTGGAGCAATAGCGTGATAATGTGTCCCCTCTTTCAATAATGCTCCGGCATTAAATCCTTTTTCCAATCCATCGATTTGAAGAAATTCGAGTATGGGACCAATCATCTGATTGTACTTCTTATCCTCATCAGATAGGCTCTTACCAGCATCTGCCTTTTTCTTTTTCAAGGTCTCTGAACCATAAGCCACCAAAATCGTCTCCAGAGACATTTTACTATGATCGATGGATACAATGTCTGTTTTGATCTTATCCAAAGAAATACCTTCCATAGCCAACTCGATCCCAGCTGCATAGCGTTTTTTATCTTGATCCTTGTTTTTCAAATACAGCAAGAAAAATTGTTGACAATTCAGATGCAGATCTGGAAAATCCTCGATCAAACTATTTTCGCCAAAAAGTTCTAAAGCGATCTTTTTCAAAGAAACCCGAACTGGATGTCCTTGCGGTGCAACAAAATGAAAGGCATACAAATCACCGGATAATACCACCTCAAAATCATATATACCATCGTCCGTATGCAATAAAAATTGACCTTGGAATCCAAGATTTTTCTCGTAGTATAAAAACAAATCATGTTTATATACTTTAAAGGCTAAACCGACTTTGGCACTCCAATTCATATCTAACTAATTTAAATAATCATCCATTTTCTCCAGTTTCAATTTCTTAATTTGATCAGAAAGATCATGAAGCTTAGAATTCATTAATTCAAATTCTGTTCGGTCATTTTTTAATATATTCTTAGAATTAGAATAGTGATTGTTAAGTACTATTCTTCTTTTAGTTAAGGATTCTAAATCCGAAGATTTAATTTTATGCTGACGAGTTAATTGTTGAATTGTTTTTTCTCCTGATAAAATCAGATCAGATATTTTTTTCTTTTTAAAACTGGAATCCGTCCATTGTTTTGTGACTACATTCTTGTTGTTCAAACTATTTTTATAAATATCAACACTCGATTTTTTAATGGTTCGTTTACTCTTTGAATCAATCGTTAATTGTTTTAATTGATTGTTAGAAATGATACGATCATCAAACTGTTTAAGTAATCTTGAAAATACTTTCTTTCTTTCATGATCTTCAGCATTAATCGCTGCTTTACCCGGTTTTAAAATAAGATCTAACGAAATAAATTCCAATCTAAAATCGTCCTTAGATGATTTTAAAATTCGGTCTAATCGAATAATCAGCTCCAAGTATAAAACAGTGGACGATTTTTTTCTATCCCAATGTAAAGCCAATCGTTTTATGGAAATGGAAGAAATCATTTCTTTCAACCGATCTTCCCAATTTGGATGCTTTTCTACTCTTTTATTCAATTGTTCCTTTAAACCAGCATCTAGCTTGAAATGATCATTTATAAGAGATTTATTACTACTTGATAAATTTTCGAAGCGACGAAAGGGTTCGAGCCTTTTTCCAATTTCCTTGTCATACAAAACTAAAAAGGTAGACTGTTTTTGATCATATACACCCAATAAATCTATGAAATGGCCTAGTATAACCATATCGAGGGTAACGAAATCCTGAACACTATTATTTGAAATATTATACATTTCCATTGAAGCGGTTCATGGCATAAATGACTAATTCATCAATACTTGGAAATTTCCAAGCAACAATTTTTCCATCTTTATCTTTTTCAGCAAACTGATCCGGTAATGCCAATACAGGATGTGTTTGCATGCCATCTTTTTTATAGATATTTTGAATCTTTCTGCGATCTGAAATAGAAAGGTCTTCGCGGAATCCAACATCAAATTCTTGAATATTAAATATTTCACTCCATCCTTCGCCTATATTGATTCCTTTCTTAAATTCATGCGCTTTTATATACTGTTCAATTTTATTCTTTTTACATTCCTTTGCTAATTCTGCCTTTTTAGAATCATTCCATTCTTCCGACTTCCACTTTTTAAAATTATCATCATCGCCTGAATGAGTTTTTTTCCATTCCTTAAAATAATTGTCCATAAACTTGTCCCGTAATTTTACATATTCAGGATTAATGATATCATATTCTTTTCCCTCATGTGCTATGCTTATATCAACAAATACTTCTTTTATGGTTTTCTCTTCATAAATTGCATAATACTTTTGACTTTGAGATTCTCTATGTCTTGCTGGTATTGGATCTCCTGAATTTAAAGATTCCAAATTATCAATTTGAATTAATTTATTTGTCCAAACACTTTCTGTTTTCATCTCATCAAGCCTATCATTAAAATCTGATTTTCTAAGAGTTATTTTCGATGGTTCCTGTTTATTGTAAAGTATTAATTCACGTTCATCATTATCACTGAAAAAATCATTCGTTTTAGGTTCAAAAACAACAGGTACTTTAATCTTGGCTACGGATACATTTTTGATTTCTAAATGAACATAATCTTCAATATCTTTTAAAAAGCCAAAAATTTTCTGTGCTATGTCTGAAAAATGGCTATCTGTGGATTTGATATCTTCAAGCTTAAACTTCCCTGAAGGTGTAAAGACATGAGCCACCCAACCCAATTGATCAGTTACCAAGAGTGCTTCTAATTGTATTCCAAATAATATAAGATCAACGCGACCAAATGTTTCTTTTGTATTAGACATAAATTTCAAATTTCTTTAGAACATAACGTTTTATTGATGTGGAAGAGAGGGAACTAAAAACGTCTTCTAAATCTATCAATTTTTAGTGCTTTTTCCTAATGAATTTTTGATCAATAGCATCAATAAATCTCATAATCATTTATAAGTTACTCATTCTCAATACATAATTTTTCTTAGCAAATCAGTAATTTTTATTGAGGGGGATTATCGACCATTTCAAGGTCGATACCCGGCTATCCGCTACCAATGTGCTCATGAAAATCGATGCGATTTCATTCCGCGCATTCCGCTACTATCCGTATCCCATATGCTTCGAACATATCCCACTACTTGCCATTGTTTCTAGACCAAATGTCTTTTAACCCGAAATATGCATTAGAAAATCTATTACGAGGTCAAACTACTTCAAAATAAGACGTTTCACTTGTTTTTCCTCTATCACCAGAACGGTGCTATGCCTCTTTCGCAAAAACACTTATTTTATTGTACTTTAACCTCTCATTACAAAGTTCCAATGCATAATTCGGGTTTAGCTGCAACCATTTGTCTCTCGCATCTCTTATATTTACTATCATATCCAATCAATATTGATAACAATGAATCAATTCAGCTTCTACTCTGTCTTTTTTCTTATACTCTGTAGTTTTAGCTGCATCCATATAAGCGCACAAACCGTGGGCGTAACTGAGTACCAACCAGCAGCAAAAGAAGCTTATACCTTCTTCTCTCCTTTCTCAGGCACTAAAGCCTATATGGTAGATAATTGCGGACAATTGATCAATGAGTGGGATCGAGGGACCAGACCAGGTCTATCCGCTTATTTTCTAGACAATGGATTGATGCTACGAACTTTCAAGGCAAATTTGAATGGTCCATTTACCTCTGCCAGTAATGCCGGGGGCATCGAATTGGTCGATTGGGACAACAATACAGTCTGGTCGTACGAAATCAATACAGCAGATCATCTTTCACACCACGATGCCGTGATGATGCCAAATGGTAATATATTGATCCTCACGTGGAAATTGGTCTATACAGATCAACTTATACAAATGGGGCGAGATCCCAATGAAATAGCAAGTGAAGGCTATATGTGGTCCGAACGTATCCTCGAAATAGAACCCATTGGAAGCAATGATGCAAATATTGTCTGGGAATGGAACATCTATGATCATTACATTCAGGATTTTGATCCTACAAAAGATAATTACGGCATCGTATCCGACCATCCTGAATTATTTAATATCAACCTACCCGAGCTCAATAGCAATAATTCCAACTCCACCCGTGATTGGAATCATTTCAATGCCATCGACTACAACGAATCCTTGGACCAAATATTAATTTCCGTTCGAAATTCAGATGAAATTTGGATCATCGATCATAGTACAACGACTGAAGAAGCTGCCACCCATGAAGGGGGGACTTATGGACAAGGGGGCGATATCTTGTATCGATGGGGCAATCCACATGCTTACGATCAAGCCAGCTTAGACGGGCAAAAACTCTTTGGTCAGCATGGGGTCCATTGGATTCGAAATGGACTCGACGATGCGGGGCAAATTTTAATATACAATAATGGTAACGGTCGACCAGGACCCGATTTTTCCCAAATAGATATTATTAATCCACCTCAATCAGAACCAGGATTCTACCAAAAAGAAACAACCATACCATGGGGCCCAGAAGTTGCTAATGTTATCTATGGAGATCAATCAAACGAAAATTTTTATTCTCCATATCTATCCAATGCCCAACGTCTTCCAAATGGAAATACCCTGATCAATGCCGGTTCTCCAGGAAGAATATTTGAAATAACCTCGGAACGAGAAATAGTTTGGGAATATATTATTCCACTTTTCGGAGATTTCCCCGCAACGCAAGGCGATAACATTAATAACAATAGTAATTTTAGGGCCTACAAATATCCCGTAGATTTCGTTGGTTTCGTTGGTCTCGATTTGACGCCAGGAGATCCAATAGAAATCAATCCAAATCCTTGTTCGATCCTTGTATCGCAGAACGAGACTGCGGCACTTCCTCTGAGCTACATATACCATCATTCCGATCAAACGATCCACTTCAAAAATCTTGAATATACTTCTTATTTAGCCGAAGTCTATAATCTCAATGGACAAACCATTTTACAATCCAATATCTCATCAAATCAACCCAATGTACAATTACCTCCAGATCTTAAGGCAGGAATATACTTTGTGCGCATTCAAGATACTCAAGGAAAACACTTACTTATTAAACTTTCCTTGATTCCATAAAAAAATTCTGCCAGAATAGAATCCTGGCAGAACTGACATCAGCTTTAAAGTTCAGATCGACCAAACTATATGAAGCTGTAAGGGTAGCTATTGCGACTTTCTTTTTAGCCTCAATTCATTCACTCCATCGGCAATTTCATAACCCAATCTGAGACCTTCCGTGCAGTCCATTCGAATATGTACACCAAGTGGAATTCTAGAGAATGCATTTTCTTCCGCCATTTCTTCCATCGTGGTAAACGTACGAGGCTCTCCTAAAAATTCCGTTCTACCTTCATGCGTGCGATCCGTAAAAGTCGTTTGATTTCCAAAGAAATCTATGAATACCCCCGCGGCAGCCGAAGCAAAACAGGAGTGACCTGATGGATAACCTGGGAAACTAGGATTTGGCCAGTAAATAAACTTATACAAATTGGTTTCAAAATCAGGATCAATCAAATCGTGAATAAAGACACTCGGACGCATCACCATATGCTCATATTTATATTTCCAAGTGCTTACAGCAGCATCATTCAAGGAGAATCCTAATTTGACAAATAAACGCATCGCTTCTGATAAATTCAGATTTTCTTGTCGTATCAATTGATTCGCAATCGAAATTTGTCGAGCAGGTGGACTGATCATCAGACCTTCAACGTCATCACTCCAAAACTCCGCGATCCATAAATCTTCATTCAGCTCTTCCTTGGCGATGTTGTTCACTGTATAAACTTCCATCATCTGCTCGTAGTAATCCGAACCAATCTGCTCACTATATGCTGTAGGCGCTATTGTTGTTGTTTGTTCTGGAGCAACAGCAAAGGTTCGGACAGATTTCCAGTATGGAAATAATGCTCGTTCTGGATCAGCAGAATACGTCCAGTATCCTTCTCCTACCGGTGGCTCATACGATGTCGGCTGTGGTTCCAATATTTGAGCTTCCGCTTCATCATCCGTTTGACTATACAAAATGACTCGTTTAGCTACATAGGCTCCCCAATCTTCTGAATCTTCAATCGCGTTGTCCGATAAACCTTGAATCAAATTTTCTCGTTTCTCTTGTTCAAAAGCTTCAATCTTAGCGCGTTCCACATCCGGCAAGTGCAGCATGAAATGATCAATGGTCATCGAAAAAGTCTTATTGAGCGCCAATTCCCAGTCTACTCGTCGCGCTAGTTCATCTCTGTTCAATTGAAATCCATCCAATCTTCTCGTATTCGAAACCAGTCGTCGATCACCTGGAACGATGGTTTCATAACCTGCCAATTCTATGTATGCCAATGCTCTAGCCGTTGCATTTGGTCTCATTCCGGTGGAATGTTGTTCTATTTCCAACAAAAGATCCATCCAATCGGTCACTATTTGATGATTCAAATTTTGCACGGAATTGCCA
>JAHDFB010000037.1:8529-31783 GCA_020628475.1 Saprospiraceae bacterium
TTCAAGTTCTTCATTAGATAATAATTCGTCCTTCGAACAAGATGAAAAAATCAACCCGAAGCTGAGAATTATACCCCATATCATTACAATATTCTTACTCATATCATATCATTTAAAATTTACAAAAAGTGTGATTGTCATCCTTGAAAATCACGATAGGCATTCGAAATCCTGTAGAGTTTACGGCCGATTAATTCGTACATGAATTCGTGTAAAAGTTGGCTATATCTTAATTTTTAGTTGTGTTTGAAAGCCAATAGAGTATTGTACCTTCTGATGATATATGTGTAGATGAATACATCTTTATCCTTCGATCATTATTCATTTTTTTCAAAATCTTTATACTAGAATACAAAACAAACTATTGATTATCAACAATTTAATTCTTTGAAAATTATTTAAAAAAACATTTATCTAAACTTTATTTAAAAAAGAGTCGTTATTGGTCCATAGATGAATAAAGCATATACAATCTTTAAGGAATGGCATGTAGATTATTCTTGGACCTTGTTCCTGGATCGAGATGGAGTAATCAACAAGAAAATGGATGGTTATATTCGAGATTGGAATGCTTTCTCCTTTATACATAAAGTACCTGAGTCGATTGCTTTTTTAAATCAACAGTTTCACAAAACGATCATTGTGACGAATCAGCAGGGCATTGACAAAGGACTCATGCTTCATGAAGATCTGACAACCATTCATCGAAAGATGTTGGAAATATTGGAATACTATGAAGCTCAGATCGATGAGATCTATTATGAACCTTCTTTGGCGGCCTTTGATTCCTTTAGGCGTAAGCCAAATCCTGGTATGCTACTAGACGCTAAGAAACATTATCCAAGTATTGATCTAAAAAAATCCATACTGATTGGCGATTCACTTGTAGATATTGAAGCCGCTAAAAAAGTGGGTGCCAAGGCCATTTGGGTTGAAAATCCACGAAATCAAATCGAACTGGAAAAAATTCATTCGAAAATGGATTTTTCCGTAGGGGGATTGCATGACTTTTGTAGTCTTTTTAATGAACAAAAAAACTAAAAATGAGAACAATCATATTACTAATCCTATCGATGATGGCTTTAAGTTTCAACAGCCAAGCACAGGAACAAAGTGAAGAAACTTTTTTCGAAGTAACCTTTGATGCTTTTTCTCCACCTACTCAAGAACTTATCCGATCCTTTGAAGGCAAAGAACCCATGCCATTCTTGGCTAAAGATGTGGATGGTGTCGAACATTTTCTAAAAGATTATAAAGGTAAGGTAGTGTTTATATATTTCTGGAATGGACAATGCTCGGATTGTTTGGCTCAGATCGCTTCCTTAAATCTATTACAACAAGAAGAAAAAGCGCGATTACAAATCATCAGTTTTGTGGACGAAGCTCGAGAAGATGCAACGCTTTTGGCTAAATCAAATGGTGTTGAATTCCCCGTTTTACCGAATGGAGTACTTTTGGGTGAGGCCGCTTATGGCATCGAATTAGGATATCCAAGATTGTTTGGACTGGATGAAACCGGAAAAGTTATTCAAATTTTACCAGAAGAAACCTTGAAAGGAAAAGGAGATATTTACCTTCAACTCAAAAGTCTCTTCCATAAAATCGCCAACAAATAAAAAAAGCCATGCTCCATTAAAAGAACATGGCTTCATCGATGCCCAAGTTAAGTATTCGGTAGACTAAAGACTCGAATCTTATCTTGTATACATGTTATTGCTCCTATCGCACTACTTGAAAGATTTCAGTTGTGACTGTACCATGTATGTCTTCCAAACTCAATACATAGGTTCCATTTTCAAAATCGGCCACTTGAATCTGAAGCCCATCTGCTGAAATCTCATACTGGTATGATTGAATAACTCTTCCCGTGATATCGGTCAAAGTAATTCCCTTCAACTGATTAAAAACTACATCTTTAGAAATAACCGAAATCGTCGTGCTACTAGGATTAGGGTAGATGGATATTTTCTTTGTTTTATTGGGTACGTCCTCGTTGAAAATTTTATAGCTCATGCCAGAATTAGAGGTTTCGCGTTTATCCAATTCAAATAATACTGCGGATATAACATCTTTCGTGGTTTGCACTTCTTTACCGAATAATACTTCTTTATTACCATTCAGATGCGTCATCACCCAGATATAATCGAAGTCTGCTTTTTGATCTGTAGAGATCGTTATGACATCTGAATCCATCGAATGATAGATCCGTGCTTTCTCATCCAAGTTTGATCTATTCTCTACCTCTTCAGCCACTAAGGCTCCACAATTGGTACCAAACACACCTAATAAGATTGTCAAATCAGCTGTTGTAACCGCACCATCTCCATTTAAATCTTCGCAACAAGCATCGCATGTTGTTCCGAATGCCACTAAGAAAATATCCAAATCTGCTTGATCAACCACCAAATCGAAGTTAAAATCACCTAAACAGTCTCCACAATCTGGATCACATGTATTTCCCATGGTTTCATTGAATAGGATAATGTCATCCTGATCTACATCGCCATCGTCATCCATATCTTCACAACAACCCGTACAATTAGATGGGAATGCCGCCAACATGATCAGTGCGTCGTCATCATCGACAACTAAATCAAAATTGAAGTCACCAGGACAGTGATCGCATTCTTCTGGATTACAGTTGGTATTTTGAAATGGTAACCATAAATATAGGTCTAAGATATCCACCATTCCATCTTCGTTCATATCTTCACAACAACCATCACAAGGCTGGTTAAATAATAATATAAATTGATCCAAATCACCATTATCTACATATCCGGACCCATCGAAATCTCCGGGACAAGAGGTACAATCGGGGCAGGTATTACCCATCAATCCCAGTAATATGGTCAAATCAGATGTTGTAATATTTCCATCGCCATTTAAATCGGAACAGCAACCATCACAGGAGGTTCCAAACAAAGGGATAAATACGTCGTAGAGATCATCTTGGTCCACGACCAAATCCCAATTTAAGTCTCCAGGACAAGAACATTCTATGTCGCATTGATTTCCAAAGTAACTCAAGAATAGCGTTAAATCAGCAGCGGTAACAAGGCCATTGCCATCCATATCTTCGCAACAGCCATCACAACTTGTGCCAAAAGCGTCTAATAAAATATTGAGGTCAACAGAATCCACATGATGAGAATAATTAAAATCTCCCGGGCAATCTGAACATTCAAAAGCGAAAGAAGTGGCATAGCAGCTAACGAAAAGAAATACTACCAATAGTAAACGATTCATGCATAATTTTAACATAATCAGTTGTTTTTAAGGTTAATAATAGCTTGAAATTATGTCGTTTACACCTTCTATTTTGGAAGAATTCAGAATCGATGCCGATCAATTCAAATCGCGCATCTTTGAATTTAAATCAGATTTTTTTCTTTTTCATGGCCCGTAAAAAATGGGCTTTTTTAGCGCTTGTCAAAGGAGCCATATGACCATTTTTAAGTTCTATCTGCAAACCATCTTCTAGCAATAAATTTTTGACATGGGCCATATTGACTAAGTAACTCTGATGTGTTCTAAAAAAAATGTTCGAAGCAATTTCTCGTTCATAATGCGCTAAATTTTTGGAAACGATTTCTTCTTGACCGGATGCTAGATATAAGCGACAATAACTTCCTTCCCCTTTGATCAAAACAATTTCATGTTTTGGGACAAACAACACTTTTTTAGAGGTATTAATCATAATAGAATCTGGAACCGATTGTACCTGTGACAGGTTTTTCTTGATGCGATAGATTACATCCAAAAACTCTTTAACTCGAATTGGTTTTAGCAAATAATCAAACGCTTTCTGACGAATAGCATCGATTGCATATTCTTGATGCGCCGTCACGAATACTGTGCATATATTTAAATCTTCAATGTTTCGAATCAAATCCAAACCGGACATATCCTTTAATTCAATATCCGAAAAAACGATGGAAGGTCTGCTAGTCCGAATTCCTACAATGGCTTCTTCCGCAGATTGGTAAGTCCCAACGATTTCAGCGTCCTCTACAAAATCCTCCATTAAATTGGTTAATACCTGAATTCCTGCCGGTTCATCGTCAACGATGGCAATTCTTAATGACATATCAACTTTGTTTTATAAGATAAAAGGAAACAGTAGTGCCTGTATTGCTTTGTAATAGAGAAAATTTTCCCGTATTGTGGTAAGGACCATTAATCAATCGAATCCTCTCTTGAACTAGGGTCATTCCCTTCGATTTATGTTTTGATTTTTTTATCGGATTCGACGTTTTGAACCCTTGTCCATTATCTTGAATTTTAAATACGATTTGATCTCCCACATCCCTTATTTCTATGCAAATGTTTCCTTGGCCAGCATATATGGAACGCATTCCATGCCAGATCGCATTTTCGACCAATGGTTGTATTAATAAAGGAGGAATCTTATACTCTAGTAGCTGTTCTTGTACATCGATCTTATATTGAAAAGCATCGCACATCCGCAATTGTTCGAAATCGATGTATTTTCTCAAGATATCTAATTCTTCTTTCAGTGTAACATATCGCCTATCTGTAATTTCCAGTAGACATCTGACCAAATCAGAAAAATCAGATAGCTTTTCAACGGCTTCCATCTTGTCATTCTGAAGAATTAAACTCTGAATGGAATTCAGAACATTGAAGGTAAAATGTGGATTGATTTGCGCCATCATAGCTTTCATCTTTAATCGCTTCAATTGATCCAAGCGCTCTTCATTACGTTTTTTACGTTTTTTGTAGTAGTTCAGACCAAGCTTATACAGTATAAATCCAACCAGAATAAGAGCTGGCACAAACCACAGTTGCTTGAACCACGGAGGTGGAATATAAAATCGATACCTTCCTTGCCTTTGCTCCTTAATCTGATCTAAAGAAGCGGCGACGTTTAAACAATATTGGCCTGGTGATAAGTTAGAATATTGGAAATGACCGACATGCGTTTTTTGCCAAACCTGATCATAACCATCTAATTTGACATAGACAAACGCGTCCTGCTGATTGGTGAAATCAATTTTTGATAATTCAAAAGCCATTTTTTTGGTAGAAGAAGGAATGCGATATGGAAGGTTCAAGTCAATCAATTGATCGTCCACAGTCAAACTGGATATCACTGCTTTTTCTATACCAATTTGATCTGGTTGCAACATTTGGAGCGGAATTCCTTGAATGTAGTTATTGCTCAATAACCACAGCGTATCTTTCGAAATAGCGACCGATTCAATATCAACTTCTTTCAATCCAACATGTTCGTTCAAAAAATTCTGTATAAGAAGTGATCCTTCGGTATTCAGGGAGAGTGCCATAATCCCTTTGTTGGTAGCTACGATGGTCAGCGAGTCATGAATGCTTTCGATTTTAGTCACATGATTACTTAGTAAGCCATCCTTTTCATTGAATTGTTGTAAAGTATTGTTTTGGAGCAAGAATAATCCTTGACTCTTCGTACCTATCCATATTTTATCTTCATTCAATTCAAGGGCTCGAATATCCGTATTCAAAACAGGAAAGATAGCATTCAAAAATATTTTCTGTCCCGACCGAATCCAATGCAGAGAGTCCTTATATAAGTAGATAGCGTCTGAACCAAATTGATCAAACCGTTCAAATTCTTTGACATCAGTATTGTTTAAAATGGCTCCAGTGACGCTTGTATTTACATCAAGCGTGATATCCTTTTTGTTAAACGCAGAATCCACCGAATAATATAAGATGTCTTGATCTTGAGATTTACCGTAATGATAGCGACGAGATGTTGGGTCATAAAAAAGTGGTTTATAGCCGATTAGTTTAGAATCTATTTTTCGCACCTTCCGATCATCTAAATTAATATCATATAGATCTGCATGATATTGATTTGATACTCTCGCAGAAATTTTAAGATTATTCATCTTATTGGAGGCGATGTGCGTAAAATTCAGGGATTCTATTGAAGGATGTTTTAGGACAAATGGACTGTAATTAGCGTATTTAATCAGGCCTTTTTTTAACGAACTCGCCCAAATGCCTCCACCTTGATCCTCATATAAGCAGGTAACTAGATTATTCTTTAGAATAAGGCTATCCCGTTTTTCGAGCGTGTGTATATCATAGGCATAAGCACCACCTCGTCTACTACATAACCAGAGTTGATTATCAATTATTGAGATATTCCAAGGCGCGGTATTGATTTGCTGTCTTTGTATACGTTGACCATCAAAGCGAATCAATTGATCAAACAGACAGAAATACATGACGCTGTTCTGGACAACAGGTTTGTTTTGAAATGTGTTGTAAGAAGCGCGATCAATCGTATCCAAAGACTCCGAAGACTTCATCAAGATCATGTCTTCAGGTCCTCTACTTGCACTGAGGTACATGAATAGTTGATCTTCTATTTCCGTAAAATGCACCACCGTCATTTCGCCCGTAGCTTCTTCCATATAACAGACCTGACCACATGGATCGATCATGGTATATCCATCGGCCGAACTTGTAGATATATACAAGAATCCGTCTCTGGATTCAATCACGTCTATTATAATAGATGCTTTAGAATTGCTTTTGATTATGGGTAGATCTGTATGTATTGGAATGATCTCATCTTGATAAAGCTCAAACAGGGCTCCAGAAAAGGTCCAAGCCAGTACTCGTCCGGATTGCATGCTCTTTAATCGGATGACAAAGGGATGCGACAAGCCTTCAGATACACCAAAATGTCTGAATTCCTTTCCATCGAATCTCGACAAGCCCTCATCCGTTGATATCCATAAATAATTTCTGTCATCCTCGAAAATATGATGACATTCGATACTGCTCAATCCATCAAAAGGATCAAAGCTGCGATAAATGGATTCGCAACGAATGGATTCTTGTGCCACTCCTGCCGGAGCGAACAAAAAAGATATGACTATGTATGGGCATAGCCGTATCAGGACGCTGATGCATGTTTTTGGGGACAAATCGGTTGAGTTTGGTATTAACGGTTTTATCCAACTATTCAATATGAATGTTGCATTAAAGAACCATCGGATCCAAGTATTGTAACCGAAAAACTAAAATTTGTGTAAAATGTTTGAAATACCGCGTCAGTGATAGAAGCGGGTTCTTGTTCTAGTCGAAGACTAGACAAGATACGAGCGGATAGCACGCCCGGACGCCCAAATGAAGATCAATACGATCTTACATTACATCCATTCCCATTACGATTGACGTAATAAGAAAAGGCAAACCAACCCAGAACCAAGCTGGATTGAAAATCAACAATGCAACCGTCACTACCAGTGAAACCAATGCAATAATCCAGTAGATTCCTTTCGATTTTGATGTAGTAGATTCGCTCATCTATATATTTTTTTATGCTGCACAAAACTAAGCTTTTTTATGACTTGTCTCCTACTTTCGCAAAAAACATATTAAAAAAAATAGAACATTTACGCCGCGTTTTAAAGTCTTCCGGTGTCAATTAATACAGATGCCAAATTTTCTTTTATGATCTTATAAATTTTAGAAGAAAATTCTATTTCGAGCAATAAATAGCTCAAATTTTAGTTGACTAAATAGCAAGAAACCAATATATTGTGTATTCATAAATTCAAGATGTATGAATCGTGAACAAATGATCAAAGATCGAGACGAATATCTAGCGAAATTAAAAGCGTCTTTATCTGGTCGATATCCAAATGCCAGTAATTTTTACGAAAATCCTGACAACTATACCAGCTCTGAAATTCCATCTGATTGGAAACAAGGAAAAAACAGCCGTAAAGGCCTCGGCAAAACGAAGAGCGTTCTAACAGAAGCTCAGTTATTACATTTATTAAGAAGGACCCGATTTGGTGTTTCGCCAGAAACGTACAATACTTTCAAAGACATGGATGTCAGTGAAATTGTAAGTATGCTTTTGGAGGAAGAAGAAATCGCGCCTCCCATCAATGATTATAATGATGGCGATCAAATTTTTGATCCGGATGTGCCTTTCGGAGAAACCTATATTAATGCGGAATACAACGGCGATTTTGAAGGAGAACGAACCGTCAGTAATAAGACTTGGTTTATCGAGGAAATGCGTAAAAATTCTACATCGATGCACAGTACGATGTGGCTTTTCTGGCACAATCATATTCCAGTAGAATTGTGGGCGATATTTAATAGTACATATACGTATAATTATCTAAAGATTCTTCATGACCATGCCTTTGGCAATTTCAAAGATATGATGTATGCGATCACCATCGATCCAGCTATGTTATTGTATCTCAATGGTTTTGTAAACAATAAGGATGCGCCGGATGAAAACTACGGTCGAGAGGTCCAAGAGTTGTTCTGTATCGGTAAAGGTCCAGATGCTCAGTACACGGAGTCTGATGTTCAAGCCGCTGCTCGATTATTGACAGGATGGACGATCGATTGGAATAATGGTGGCTCTTATTTCGAACCTTGGTATCATGCCACGGAGGATAAACAATTCTCTGAATTCTACGGAAATAAACTCATAGAAGGTAAATCAGGCGAAGCGGGTGCGGATGAGTTGTTGGAATTCATGGACATGATCTTTGAAAATAACGAAGTAGCTCCATTTATATGTCGTAAGCTTTATACCTTTTTTGCCTTTGCGACGATCGATGACTGGACAGAAGAAAATATCATACAGCCACTTGCCCAAATCTTCCGAGATAATGATTACACGATCAAGCCAGTTCTGGAAGCCTTGTTGACCAGTGAACATTTTTATGATGAGGTCAATTATGGCGCTATTATAAAAACACCGGCGGATACCTTATTTGGTTGGTGGAAAGGAATGGATATTCAATTTCCTTTTGATGCAGAACAAGATTTTCACAATAAGAGACAGGTACATCGCAGTATGTTGTGGACCATGTCTGGTTGGGGTATGGAAATGGGAGATCCACCAAATGTAGCTGGATGGCCTGCCTTCTATCAATTTCCGACCTTTGATAAAACTTGGGTTACAACCAGTACCATTGTACGTCGTATTTCTTATGTGGATAATTTCTTGGCTTGGGGATTTTGGTCGCCAAACTATGTAGTGACCTATGATGTCATTGCATATGCGAAGACCATCGAAGATGTTGCAGATCCAAATCTATTAATTGACTACTTAGTTCGATTCCATCTTGGTATGGATATCACGCAAGAAATGCGAGATGCTTTAAAATCAACCTTGTTGACGGGTCAATCAGAAGATTATTACTGGACCAACGCATGGAATGCTTTTATCGCGGACGAGGAGAACGAAGAAAACATGAACATTGTTCGGATTCGATTACTCCTTTTGATGAATCGTTTTTTCCAATTATCGGAATACCAATTGAAATAACCCCCTCTAAAAAAACAAAAAATGCGTAGAAGATCCTTTTTGAAAAATACAGCCTCGGGATTGGTTTTGCCATCAATAGCAGGAGGGATTGGTTTCAAGTCATTGGAAATGACGAACCTTGCTCATGCATTGAGCCTTGCCAATGAAACAGATAAAACCGTTGTCATGGTTTATCTTGCTGGTGGAAATGATGGATTGAACACTTTGGTTCCTTTGGATCAAATGAGCAGTCTTGCGAATGCACGAAGTAGTGTATTGTTGCCAGAAGATCAATTATTACATTTGGAAGGAACTGAATCTGCCTTTCATCCGGCCTTTGTTGAAATGAAACAACTGTACGATGAAGGACGATTATCGGTTATCCAAAATGTCGGTTATCCAGAACCCGATTATTCGCACTTTAGATCAGCGGATATCTGGATGAGTGCCTCTGATTCAAATGTGGTAGAAAGTACTGGTTGGACTGGCCGTTATCTGGACTATCAATATCCGGGTTATCCTGTAGATTTTCCTAATGCGGAACACCCGCATCCATTGGCTATCGAAATCGGATGGAATAGCTCTATGTTGTTCCAAGGTGCTGCCAATAATATGGGGATGGTCATCAACGACCCGACTTACTTTTATGAATTGATTGATGAAGAATTTCCAGATGCACCAGATACTCGTGCAGGAGAACGGTTAGAATATGTTCGGCTCGTAGCCAGACAATCTCAGACCTATGGTCAGGTGGTCAAAGAGGCTGCAGATAATGTGCCAAATCAAGGCAGTTATCCAGATGATAACTGGTTGGCTGAGCAATTGAAAATCGTAGCGCGATTGATTGCGGGTGGTTTAAAAACCAAACTGTACTTGGTCGAATATGGTGGATTTGACACGCACGATAATCAGGTCATTGCATCTGATCATACGCAGGGTGCACACAATTACCTGTTGGGACAGGTATCTCAAGCCATCAAGGCATTCGTAGACGATTGTGACGGCCTAGGCGTTGGAGATCGTGTGTTGGGAATGACTTTCTCCGAATTTGGACGTCGTGTCCTGAGTAACGCTTCAGGAGGAACGGATCATGGAACGGCTGCACCGATGTTTTTATTCGGTAATAATGTGAATGGCGGTGTCATCGGAACAAATCCTCTTATACCAAGTAATATTGATTATTGGTACAATATGGATATGCAATATGATTTCAGGCAAGTTTATTCCACGATATTTGAGCAATGGTTGTGTGTTCCTGGAGAGGATGTTCAAAATCTATTATTTAAGGATTTCGAGCAACTTCCGTTTGTTAAAAATTCGCCTTGTGGTGTCGTTAATAATAAGGAGCATGTTTATCATGATTCCAATCTTATACGCGTATTTCCAAATCCAGTCATGGATTTTGCGCAGATCGAATTTGAGGGCACTGGAGCCATGGTCAGTATTGATCTTTACGATATGTCCGGTAAGAAAGTCGCTTCTCCAATTCGTGCCAACTTCTCTACTGGAAGGCACATACAAGGATTTTCAGTGGAAGGATTACCTGCTGGAAGCTATTATGTCAAATACAGTTCAGGATCGGCCACTCAAAGTGCGAAATTAATTAAAATGCAATAAGCACTTGTTTTAGGATATGGGTCGCGCTATCGCTCGCCCAAAATAAATCGCAGTCTTTACTGTAACCTATAAAGAAAATCAAGGTATTCATATAAAAAGATATGAATACCTTATTTTATTTCAAGTTATTAGTGCTTAGTTTGGTGAGTATATTTAGTATTCTACCCTTACATGCAGAAAGTAGCTTAAGCATTATTGATCAAGATTACAAAAGTGCCGTTCAACAGGCCATTGATGAAGACAAATTACTTTTCATTGACTTTTACACTTCCTGGTGTGGGCCCTGTAAAAAACTGGATAAACTAATATTTCAAAACGATTCCATTCAATCCATATTGGGCAAACATTTTGTCCTATTAAAATATAATGCGGAAATCGATTCTGTTTTTCATTTATCTAAAAAACACCACATCAGATCCTATCCGACTGCAATCGTATTGAATCAAAAGGAGCGTATTGTAAATCGTAAATACGGATTTAAAGGAGATACATTCGATGCCTTGTTAGAAAGTGTATTAAACTTTACGAACGAATCTATCGAACTAGCAACACAACAGCATTATCTTTCTGGCTATTCGGCCGATATAGATCCTACCCCATATCCCGAATTCTATAAAGAATACATTGAACGTACCAACACCAAGCCTGATCCTAACATAATGAAAGCTTATTGGAATCAACCCATTGACAAATACTCTGAACATTTCTTTTCTACCTTATTTTATTTTGCTGACGAAGAAATTCCTTTAGAAGTTCGCTCTTTTCTACTGGACAATAAAAAGAAGTATGAGACTCTTTATGGCGAAACCGACGTGAGTATCCTTCTTTATTTTATGAGCATGGGCGAATTAGACAGGGCGCTTGAATCTAAGAAAGAAGCGGATTGGCAATTAGCAAAAAGATTTACCATAGAAGCTCTGGGGAAGGAGGAGGCCATGCCCATCATTGATTATTATCAAACGAAATATCAAGAAACGACAAGCGACAATTAATTCAGGAAAGCATTGAAGTTTGCTATCATGTCTGTGGTAATGTTTATTTTTAGTGTTGTACAAACATTACTATTACAATGAAGTCTATTCTGTTCTTTCTTTTACTACCCAGTCTTATTTCTTCTTCGCTCTTTGCTCAAGAGTTACAATTCGAAAAATTACCTGATTTGGTGTTTGAAGAACCGGTGGATTTAGTATCGACTTATGTAGAAGGCGATGACCGATTGTTTGTACTAGAAAAAACGGGTAAAGTCTTTATCATTGAAGATCCTGACATCGATCAGCCAATTGCTTACGAAACACCATTTTTGGATTTAAGTACTACTGTAAATGATGATTTCGAAGGAGGACTTTTAGGTTTAGCCTTTCATCCTGATTATGCGGATAATGGCTTTTTCTTTGTAAATTATACTTTTGATGATTCCAGTAACGACAATAAATTTACTACTAAAATCAGTCGATTCCATGTAAATGCGAATAGTCCAAATGTTGCAGATATAGATAGTGAGGTAGAATTTTTAAAGATTGCTCAACCTAAGAAAAATCACAATGGTGGTGATATCGCATTTGGTCCAGACGGATATCTATATATACCAACAGGTGACGGTGGTGGAGCTGGTGACATCTATGAAAATGGTCAAAATAAGCAATCTATGCATGGAAAGGTTTTACGAATCGATATCAACACCATACCATATTCAATTCCAGAAGATAATCCTTTTGTTGAGGATGATGAAACCTTAGATGAAATATGGTCACTTGGATGGCGGAATCCATGGAAGGTATCATTTGATCGCGAAACCGGTGATTTTTGGGCGGCTGATGTTGGACAGAATGAAATTGAAGAAATTGACATGGAACCGGCAGGAACAGAAGGTGGTAGAAACTATGGTTGGAATTGTTTTGAAGGGTCTCAAGCATATGATCCGACACTTTGTGATGATGATATGATACATACACCTCCTGTATTTCAATATGATCAAAGTCAAGGATGGAAATCTGTTACTGGCGGATATGTGTATCGAGGAAGTAGGCACACCGATTTATACGGGAAATATATTTTCACGGATTATGAGGACAGCCGTGTATTTTGGCTTACCACAGAAATTGCCGAAAATAGCTTCGAAACTGTTCGCTATGATTATTCCGGCCCGGACTTACCTTTTAGAATTACCACTTTTGGTGAATCATCCAAAGGTGAACTCTATTTCGCTACGTTGGATCATGGTGAAATATGGCGTATTTTCACCTCGGTTGTCAATAAAACCGTCGAATCAGAAAAAGTAGCTATTCAAATTGAGCCAAATCCAAGTACAGACTTTATACAGATAGAATATCTTGATAAAGACATCCAATCGATTCAGCTCATTTCCACATCGGGCAAAACATTCCAGTTAAACGCCTTGAGTGATAATCGCTTTGACATTCAGTCTATACCGAGTGGTCTGTACTATATCCAAATCGATTTGGATGGTCGATTTGTTCAAGCTCCATTTTCAAAATTGTAAGACAATTCAAAAAAATTACCTTTCGATGTAACCTTTTTGGAAGAACTGTGACTTTCATATCGAACTAATGATTGAAAATCATGATGGATAATAAACAAAAAGAATTTATGGAAGCTTATGAAGCTTGTCATCGATCCTTTGTTCATTATTGTTCTGCTCTGGCATATGGTAAAATGGACACAGCTGACCTTGTACAAGATGTCCTTTTGTCTGCCTATAAAAATTTTGAAGGGATTCAAAACAAGGATGTCTTTCTTCATTATCTTATACGAGCTGCCAGAAACAGAGCCATCAGCCTTCGACGAAAGAAAAAATATCGATTCGATATTTTAGAACAATACGAAAATAGATTAGCCAGTAAACAAGTACCCGCGGATGTAATCATGGATGTTCAATTTTTGTATCGTTCCCTAGATCGATTATCAGAAAATCAACGAGACGCCTTGCTTCTATTTGAGATTAATGGATTTTCTATTAAAGAGATTGCTCAAATACAAAATAAATCGATTTCTGCCGTCAAAACAATGCTTAGCAGAGCTCGTGTCAAATTAAAGCACATCCTCTCCAATGAAGATATAGAGATCAGACAATTATTTAGTTCACTTCAAACCATTTTATTATGAAGAAGCCGTATAGCGAACAAGAACTATTTAATACCCTACGAAACCTCCCGGAAGAAATACATCTGGATGAGGTCAAAGCCACCATTTCTGCTATTTCTTCGGGACAGATCACGAAGATTACAGATCGTTCTTGGCAGCACGTCTTTTCGAAAAAATTAATTATCATGTCAAGTACCACTGTTATCATAGCTGCTTTTAGTCTTTTATATTTCTTTAATCCATCAGGATCAAAAGATCTAGATTCTAATCGTAGCATAAGCGAAACTACACAACCATCGGACATAAACATTGAAGATGCTCCCCTACTTTCTGATCAATTATCGGAAGAAGCAACCATGCCTACCCATAATCCCACCATCTCTTTTAGTAGTATCGAACCGATGGATATCGAATTACTGCCGATCCCAACAGAGCCAATAGTCCTTAAGACTCCAGACTTTACTTTGAATTCGAACAGTGCCTCCATTGATCCAAAGGAAGATAAAACAAATAAGGAAAGCTATGACTTTTCCAATAGAGAGCATCCTATATATGCATCGAATTATTCTTTGGTACATAAATATCCAGAGGTTGTTCCAGAATTATCTGGGGCAGAAATGCGGCGATATAAAAATAGCTTATTGAAAAATCTGTTAAAAGATGGACTGATTTATAGCAAAAGAGATTTTGTCAAACTTCAACTACGAGAAAATGAAATCATTCTCAATGGTAAAAAATTAAATGAAGATCAATTTTTAAAGTATCGAAAAATTACTTCTCGAATTGGATATGGTCCTGAACGCGCCATCCATATTGATACGGAATACATTTTATTGGGCGATTTTATGAAAGATGGATTCATTGGTTCTGGAAGAGGTCGATTTACCGAATCGTTCAAATCTGATCAGGAGGGTTTAATTTTCACCTTGGAAAAAGGAGAATCTACCGAAGATGGCTCCGCGCCTTTATTCAAAGATTCGTCCACGCATATCACCGAGAATTTTGAAGATCGACAAACCTTGGAAGAACAACAATTGGATGCTTTTGCTTCCGGTAAAGTCGTTTTATTTGATCCGAAAAAATCGATTCGCAGTTTATTTGGAGTAAACTTTAAATCCAAGGACCCTGCCCAATTACATCAAGAACTTTATGCCTTATTATTGAGTCATCAGCTCATTCAGACAAAAGAAGATTTGGTGGTTTTTGAAATATCAGAACCCATTATTTACCTAAATGGCGCAAAACTTTCAGAAAGTCAATCGGACGCCTATTATACTCTATTGAAAACCTACGGAATAAATTCTTCTGACAATAGACAAATCCGGATGAGTCCAAGCATTATCAAAGCGGGCGATTTTCAATTAGGAAAATTCAAAGGAACCATTAGTTACCTGCGTTAGATCCAATGAATCATCTGAAATTTAGGGACTCGGTGCAAAAATACTTCACCCGGAAGCTTTCCCAGTTACTTTCCGATACGCCATTTGGTGGAAGGTTAAGCGGTATTGTTTAAGTGGGTCGCGCCGTCGGCTTGCCCAAAAGTCGAGTTTCTTCTAATATTTGAATGCCTTATATAAAATGAAAATTATTAAAAAATCGCTGTTAGGTATTTTTATACTCTGCCTTTCAGCCATAGCCTTTATACTGTATCAGACCCGAGATACTATACAAGCAACTCCACATAACATTGATAAAATATTGAATGAGTTGTATGATTCTTCGCGCATGGCAGGATTTGCCGTCTCGGTGATTCATCATGATCAAGTTATTTATCAACAAGGATTTGGCTATGCAGATATAAACAAGTCTGCCGGTTACACCATCCATACACAACAGCAGATTGCATCAATTTCAAAAACAGTCATTGGCGTTGCCTTATTGAAAGCGCAAGAATTGGGATTCTTGAATATCGATGATCCTATTCATCAATATCTTCCCTTTAATGTAAAGCATCCGAAATTCCCAGAAATAGACATTCGTATCATCGATTTAGCCCGACATAGTTCTTCATTGAAATACAACGAAACGGTCATTGAATCCCTCTATTTATATAAAAACCCAGCGGATTCAACCATGGCATCTTTTATGAAATCCTATTTTCAGGATTCGCTATACGGTTCTATCCCCTTTTTGAATGCAAGACCCGGAAGTCAATGGGAATACTCCAACATTGCATCAGCTCTTGCGGCATATATTATAGAAGTGGCCACTAACAGCTCCTTTAGCGCGTTTACAAAAAGATATATTTTTGATCCATTGAACATGGAAAACGCGCATTGGTTTGAATCTGAAACGGACAGCTTCTATTATACACGTTATTATTCCCTGATGGAAGAGCAATTACAAGAAGTGCCATCCTCGGGAATTGTGCTTTGCCCTTGTCGGGATTTAATTTGTTCTATAGAGGATTTATCTCGGTATACGAAAGCCATCATGAATCAGGACCCAAGAATATTATCACCCAGATCTTATACCATATTAACGCAAGGATCTTTGGCGGCTCCAATGAGTCATATGGAAGAAGATGAACAAGCTATTTTTTTCAGTATTGATCGAAACAACTTTGGCATCCCTTATTCTTTAACCGGATTAGATGGTGGGGATTACTGTATTCAAACAATAATGTGGTTTGACCAACATACTAAAATGGCTTATCTATTTATGGGTAACACTGGGATTTCAAAAGCTAATCGCATAGAACATATACTAATTTTCCAAAGTCTTGTTAGTTTAGGCGAACATCATCTATTAGAAATAAGTTCTTTGAGAGCAAGGATACAACATCGAATATACAATCATTGGTGTCGAATAGCCGCCTTATTTTGATTCTAAGACTAATAGAAAAACCAAGCTCTTCTACTTAAAAGAGCTTGGTTTTTATTAAGATTTATTGTTTGACAAAGGATTTCGAAGAAACGTTTGCATTTTCATCAATGTGTGTCAATATATATTGACCTGCAGGGAAGTTTTCTACATTGATCGCCACTAGGCCATCATTGGTTGTATTCCAAGATCCCATGATTTGTCCATTCATCGATCGAATCACCAATTTCACTGGTTGATTGTCATTCAATCCACTGATATATAAAACATCGGAGACTGGGCTTGGAGATAATTGTAGGGCAATCGTTGATCTTCCTTTAATTTCTCCACCGTCTTCTTGTTGTTCACCCGGCTCTGCACAAGGCCACACAACAAAGTCAGTAAATATACAACCGTCAGCATCCATTACGGTTACCGAATATGTGTAATGAGCAGTATGTTCAATTGCTGCATCATTGGACTGGAAACCATCATTTCCCACCCAAGAAAACTGATACCCACCACTTTCGTCAATGATTTCACCGGTACAGGTATTTTGTATATAGCTATTAAACCTACGATCCAAACAGCTTGTTTCATCAGGAGTCAAGTCTTCTGATATTAAATCAAGACATTCAATTTCACAATCCGTACATTCATCCGGTATGCTAACGGTAGTAGGATTTACGTCATCTGCTACATCACAAGCCAAGTCATAGTCTAAGGATGCTGAAATCGTATAATCTAATCCACCTTGAAGGTCGGTCACTTCATAACAGAAGGTAGAAATTTGGGTAACGGGTACACCATTACCAAAAGGATCTTGTACTGATGTACGGTGATCTACTGGCTCCGCACACAAATCACCATCAGGAACCAAACAATACTGTATTGTACAATCTTCTACCTGCGCTTCAATCGAATAGCTTTCGCAACAATTGACGCAATCTTCAGGAAATGTAAAAGTTACTTCATTAGAAGGTGTGCGTTCACATCGTTTAGGATTATTGGTTGTAAATTGTACCGTATATTCTGCTCCTGGTATTCCTTGAAAACCAAAGAAACAAGGGTCGTCAATATCGAAGGTTTGTATGTTAACTCCATCTTCATCGAATACATCGACTGTAAATGAATAGGGAAAGTTCTCACAGAACTCTAAGATATCTGTTGGATAAGCACAGATACTTACATCGCAATCATTGATTCGGACATCCAAATAAATTCCTGTACAGCATTGTTTCTGTGAAAATCCCATTTGAACACATAATCCAAATGCAATAAAAAACATGAATAAATTCCTCATAATTAAATTTTAAAAAAGTTAGATGTTATACATCTATAAGGTCGGTTTGTGCTTTTTGTGACCTTTCTTTTTTACTTTTTAATTCTAGAGAATTATGTTCGGTTAATTATTTCTAAAATCAATATGACTCGTTTAAATCAATACTCATGATAGCATTCAAATCTCTTGTTCTTTTGCATCGCCCAAAAGAACCAAAACGCTAGAACACACTAAACTCGCTTTAGCAATATGCTCCGATTTAGTCCGGTAATACTTATTCGTTTCATGTTTACGCCAATCACCGGCCGTCAAAGCCTCTTTGATTGACTACTCCTCAATGCTCAAACACTAGTGTGTTCGAAATGATAACTTTCATTTATTGGCCTTTAAAAGTCATTTTTTCTAGAGATAATAATAGAATGGATTGGCCTTTAAGTCGCAGCGTCAAGAAATATCGAGATTTTTTCGAGAGAGGCTAACTGTCTGAGCGCAGCGAGTTTTAGCCGTAGCGAAAAAATGCAGATATTTTAGCGTAGACTTAACAGCCTTGGGTTTTTGGTACTTTTTTGCTAAGAAAAAAGTACAGGTCTATGCTATTGAATCCCTAAAATCTTATGTGTTTGTATCGATAATTTCCACTGCGGATTGGCCCTGACGTACCGTACGGCTAAGGAAGTATACTCTTCAACTTCTTCACTATCCATGGGCTGTAGAAAAAAGTAATCGAAATCCAGAGATTCGAACGATTCCGGAGCCATACCTTTCTGAGGAAATACCAATTTCAACTCATTCCCTTTCGTAACAACGATATCCGTTCCAGCTTTGGGACTCATACAAATCCAATCGATGCCTTTGGGAAGTGCAACGGTTCCATTTGTTTCTATGGCTATGAAGCAAGATTGTTCATGTAGCTCATGAATCAATGCTTCATCCAATTGAAGGGCTGGTTCTCCGCCTGTAAAAACAACAAAACATGGTATGGTGGGATCTGGCCATAAGGATCTAATGGTTTGAACTAAACTAGCGGCATCATATTTTCCTCCGAGTTCGCCATCCATTCCAATAAAATCCGTATCACAGAATTGACAAATGGCTTTGTGACGATCTTCTTCTCTCCCACTCCACAAGTTACAACCGGTAAAACGGCAAAAAATAGCAGCATGTCCGGTATGGAAACCTTCGCCCTGTAGTGTATAATAAATTTCCTTGACCTTGTAACTCAATGCATCTTCTTAGTTCCACCTTTTCTGATATAAATCTAAAGGAAGAATCGTCCTTAAAAAGGACAAAGATAAAAAAGTGTTAATTATTGCATAAAATGAAGTTCGTCATATGAACAAGATGATTAATCTGTTATTCTTTGTAAATACTATCTTGGTTTTACTAATTTTGCCGATATGCAGTTTATATATCCTGAATTATTATGGGCGCTTGCCTTACTAGCTGTGCCTATTATTATTCACCTTTTCTATTTCAGAAGATTTAAAAAAGTATACTTTTCTAATGTCCGATTTCTGAAAGAAATAAAAGAGGAAACGAGTTCCCGAAATAAACTCAAGAATTTTTTGATTCTTCTCATGCGATTATTGGCTGTTGCGGCTTTAATTTTTGCCTTTGCTCAGCCTTTTCTGTCATCCGATGATCAGCAAAAAGTAGGCGCAAAAGGAGTCAGCATTTATATTGATAATTCCTTTTCTATGAGTGCCGAAAGCAATGAAGAATCTATTCTTCAATTAGGAAAGAAAAAAGCCATAGAGATTTCAGAAGCCTATGGCGAATTGGATAAGATTCAGATACTTACTAGTGACTTTGAAGGCCGACATCAACGCTTTGTGAGCCAAGAAGAAGCTCGAGGGTTGATCGATGAAATCAACAGTGGTCCATCTGCAAGAAACATATCCTCGGTGATCAATCGTGCCAAACAAGCCATGAAGACAGAATCCTTCGATCATCAGATTATTTACGTCATATCAGACTTTCAGAAAAGCATTACGGATGTCTTTGAGGCGGATAGCAATTATACGATCAACTTCATTCCATTACAAACCATTAAGGAAAGCAATGTCAGCATAGACTCCGTATATCTCGAGTCCGGCGTGGCGATGCTCAATCAATCCAATACGGCCAAAGTTGTTCTGCATAATTATAGCTCTGAAACGGCTGAGAATGTTCGTTTATCTATGAATAATGGCACGCAGGAAAAACCAGTAGGTTCTTTTGAAATACCTGCAGAAAGTACTATTACAGTAGATGCTTCCTTTTCTCCGAATCGAACAGGCTGGCACGAATCTACCATGAAAATCACGGACTATCCCATTGTTTTTGATGATCAATATCACTTCAGCTATTATGTAAATGAAGCCGTTAATATCTTATCCTTGAATCAAGGAACAAGCAATAAATACTTATCCGCCGCATTCGAAAACATACCTTATTTCAAGCTAAATAATATGTCGGTCAATCAAATCAAATACGATGAATTGGCTAGTAATGATTTGATAGTACTCAACGATTTGGTAAAGGTATCTTCTGGACTGACCAACGAATTAAAACAGTATGTAGAGGCAGGTGGTAATGTTTTAATATTCCCTTCGGTCAATGCGGACAAAAATAATTATAACGATCTATTGGCGTCCCTTCGATCAAGTCAACTAGATGAATACAGTACAGATAAAAAGGAGGTCAAAACGATCAACACCAATGAATTCATCTTTGATGGAGTCTATGAAAATCGTCAAGCCAGTAATTTAAAGCTGCCGATCAGTAAAGGGCAATATCAATTGAACTCCTTCCAAAATACGGTTCAGTCCACCTTATTAAGTTATCGAGATGGTACGCCTTACCTTCTAAAAAATAAACTCGATAAAGGATATGTCTACCTGAGCGCGGCTCCGTTGAATCGAGATATCAATGATCTAGTCAATAATGCCGAAATCTTTGTGCCCATGGTTTACAAAATGGCTTTATCCAATGCGGAAGGGGGAAAAGTAGCCTATACAATCGGTGTCGATCAAGTATTATATTCAGACAAAACCAAACAGTCCGCAGAAAATAACTTCAAGTTTACGGGAGCTTCCGAATTTATTCCAGGTCAATTTAACAGTGGAAAAAGAACAATTCTGGATGTAGGAAACCAAATACAGCAGGCTGGATTTTATCAATTGGAATTAAATGATACTGTGGAAGGCTTATATGCGTACAACTACGACAAAAAAGAGTCTTCTTTGAATTACAACTCACCAAAAGATCTAACGGAATTATTTGGCGATCGTGCCAATATTTACGATGAAACGATTGAGGCAAACTTTACCCAATTGATCAGCGAACGAGAAACAGGCATCAGTCTTTGGCGATGGTTTTTGATCGCTGCTCTACTCTTTTTACTTTTGGAACAACTTTTTATACGATTATTAAAAAATTAATAAGAAAAGGATAAATCAAAACATGCGATATCTTATTAAAAAGGCGAAAATAATAACACCCGACAAAAGCTCTCAACGAAAGGACATTCTCATTGATCAAGGAAAAATCAAAGAGATTGCACGACTTATCGAAGACGATAAAGCACAGATAATAGAATCTAAGGATCTACATGTTTCCATTGGCTTCTGCGATATAGGTACTCAAATTGGCGAGCCTGGCTTTGAAGAAAGAGAAACCGTAGAAACCATCATCCAATCGGCTCTGCACGGAGGCTATACCTGTTTAGCTCCTTTTCCTAATCTTGATCCAGTAGTAGATAGCAAATCTACTGTCAAATTTATCAAAAACGAGTTTGAGGGATCTGCGGTCAGTGTTCATCCAGTAGGTTCTGTCAGTAAACACTGTGATGGTAAAGACATTTCAGAAATGATGGACATGCATCATCATGGAGCCATTGCCTTTTCAGATGGTTGTAAAAGCATTCAAAATACCGGTGTTTTATTGCGCGCTTTACAATATACTAAGAGTATAAATTCTATTGTCATACAACATCCTAACGATGAAGCTCTATCCACAGACACACAGGTGCACGAAGGATTTGTTTCAACTTCACTGGGTTTAGCAGGAAACCCAATGGAATCAGAATTGATCATGGCCAAGCGAGACATTGATTTAGCTCAATATGCCGAAACGAGTATCTGTCTTCATAATATTTCTTCGGCAAAAACGGTCGAATTAGTCAAAAAAGCTCGAAATAAAAATGAAGCTATTTATGCTTCAACAACGGCCATGAATTTATTGCATACGGATGAAGACTTAGAAACCTTTGATCCCATCTACAAAGTTCAGCCACCTCTACGTTCAAAAGCTGATCGAAAGGCTTTACTAAAAGCCTTGGCAAATAATACGATTTCATTTATATCAAGTAATCATACGCCTGTTGAATTGGAAAATAAAGATTTGGAATTTGAACGATCCAAACAAGGTGCTAGTACCTTAGACACTGTATTTGCCAGTTTAAATAGTTATATGAAAAATATGGACATCAATCTATTAGTGGATAAACTTGCTTATGGGGCACGTCAAGTATTAGGCCTACCAATTCCTACAATTGCTACTGGCGAAATAGCGGACATTGTGGTATTCGATCCTACATCCAAGTGGACAGTCGATCAATCGAATATTTATTCAAAATCCAAAAATAATCCTTACATTGGTGAAGAATTGACGGGTAAAGTACTCGCTGTATTCAACAATAAAAAAGCAATTATTCACCTTTAAATTTCACTAAACTATGGGACATAAATTTCAAAATGGATTATTCTTTGCAGCAGCGGCGATTATAATTCATATTTTATTTTATTTGATTAAGCCTGAATTAAATGCGAATATGGGTGTTGGCCTTCTAGTTTCTTTTATTCTTCCAATAATTTTTGTGAGAAGAAGTATTCTTCAAGAACGTGATATGAACGAAGGAATGATAACCTTTGGAGAGGCCTTCGTAGCAGGAGGGACCACGTATTTCGTTGGAATCGTTTTAAGTATGATTTTAATAGCTGCTTTTGTAAATTTTCAACCTGAATATAGGGCAGATTTATTAGAATATACTCAACAAGCTTCTGAACGAACAAATCAATGGATAATGGGTTTATTTGGTGCAAGTGAAGCTGAAATTGCTGAAGCGAATAAACGCGCAGCAGAAATGGATATAAATCCGTTCAATGCTG
>JAHDFB010000037.1:31883-33315 GCA_020628475.1 Saprospiraceae bacterium
ATTGCTGAAGCGAATAAACGCGCAGCAGAAATGGATATAAATCCGTTCAATGCTGTATGGACAGGTGTAGGTATATTGGGATCTTTATTTTTCCCAGGTGCTCCTATCGTACTGTTAACAGCAGCATTTATAAAGAAAAAATAATATGAATATATCGGTTGTCATTCCTCTACTGAATGAAGACGAGTCACTTCCTGAATTAATGGCATGGATTGAACGCGTCATGAAAGCGAATCAATTTAGTTACGAAGTGATCTTTATCGATGACGGAAGTACAGATAATAGTTGGGAGGTCATCCAAGATTTACGAGCTGCCAACGAGGCTGTACGGGGTATTAAATTTCGCCGAAATTATGGAAAATCTGCCGCATTGAATCAAGGATTTCAAGCCTGTCAAGGAGATGTAGTCATCACGATGGACGCTGATCTTCAAGACAGCCCGGATGAAATACCTGAGCTATATCGAATGATTACAGAGGAGCAATACGATATCGTTTCTGGTTGGAAACAAAAACGCTACGATCCAATTACTAAAACACTTCCTACCAAATTGTTTAATGCAGCGACTCGTAAGATGAGTGGTATTCAATTAAATGATTTTAACTGTGGGTTAAAAGCTTATAATAAACGCGTTGTCAAGAGCATTGAGGTATATGGCGAAATGCATCGATATATACCCGTTATCGCCAAGTGGAGCGGTTTTACCAAAATCGGAGAAAAAGCCGTTGCCCATCAAGCCAGAAAATACGGGACTACGAAATTTGGTTTATCTCGTTTTATTAATGGATTTCTTGATTTAGTATCTATTTTCTTTATCGGAAAATTCGGTAAAAGGCCCATGCACTTTTTCGGAGCTATTGGTACTTTACTCTTTGGAATCGGCTTTTTTAGTACCATCTATATCGGAATTGCTAAACTCATCTCTTTACAAGATGGATATGATCGAAAAATTCTGATTGCGGATAATCCGTTTTTCTATATTGCGCTGACCTGTATCGTCTTAGGAACGATGCTCTTTCTAGCTGGATTCCTTGGTGAATTAATCGCAAGAAACTCTTCTGAACGTAATAAGTATCATGTTGAAGAGACTATTTGAGATTAATTGAACGAACCAATTAGTTTTTTTTAATATAATTTACCTGTACTTTTTTCTTGGCAAAAAAGTACCAAAAACCCAAGGCTGTTAAGTCTACACTAAAATATCTGCATTTTTTCGCTGCGGCTAAAACTCGCTACGCTCAAACAGTTAGCCTCTCTCGAAAAAATCTCGATATTTCTAAACGCTGCGACTTAAAGGCCACTCCAAATTTAATATGGAGTTTTAAGCGTATAATTGCTCGTTTAGCGTGGTTTATTGAGATCTCAAACAGTTACGAACTTCTTCAGAAAATTATCGATATTTTTTAACGCTACGACTTAAAGGTCAAAATCA
>JAHDFB010000038.1 GCA_020628475.1 Saprospiraceae bacterium
GTTTTTCTCCAGAAAATCGAATATTTTGCCAGGAACCTAGTACGTTAAATTCTAGTTTTATATCATGTTGTTCCAGATATTCAAAAGCGTAGCGACGGGTGTAAGCGCTGAAGTTTTCAAGGGTATCAAAACCACTATTCATGGCCCATATGATCTCACCCATATTGGTAACTAATTGCTGGGCGTGATTATTAATCTTAGTGACTTCATCCAAGGATTGATCTCGATTCGATTTTCGCAACATTTTTTGGCTCAAGTATTTGATGGAAGTTAATCCGCCACCTAAGTCATCGTGCATTTCCGATGCTATCCGATTGCGCTCTTCTTCTAAAGCATGTTGCTTTTCGATGATCAAGTTTTGTTCGCGCAACAATATGTCTTTTAGCTCAACCTCTGATTGATGTTTTTTCTTTTGTAGTTTTAAAAAAAACCAGATGGATAATCCTGATAATAGTAGGGGCATAATGAATGAAATTAATATGATCCAATATATCGGGGAATCTTGATGCTGCATATACTAGCCAATAAATACCCTAAATAAAGGCAAATATTTCCTATTTTCAGAATATCGGATAGAGCATTCGCTACTTCTGGATTCGCTTCGCTATTGGAAATGAGAAGATTAAAATAGCAGAGGATTGGAAAATTACAGGTGAAAAATATCAAAAGTCCAATGGAAAAGTAGAAGTAGGGCATTTTTGTAACATCTTGGAATTTTTTCGATTCAGCGATGTCCTTGAAGTATAGGAGTACCATGAGCACGGCAATAAATAGTCCACTGACATAGACGAGATTGACGGTTGATTCGTAACGAAGACTAAGTACGAATAGAATGACTGAACCAATTCCCCATGAGATGGCCAAAAACCGAAATAATGAGGCAATCTTTTTAGTTCGAATAAAATGATAGCTGATATACAAATAGTAAGCTGCACACCCCAAGGCAAAAAAGTTGAAAGGGATAAAATTAGATCCCCAGAATTTTGCCCAGTAATAGGTAATAATCAATTCGAATAATACGGCAAAGCCCAAAAAGTAGCCCCAGCCAATGAGCCCATTTTTCTTTTTTGGTAGTAGTACAAAAAGAACGAAGGTTAGGATTAATATGATTTCGTAGATACTAAATGTCATGTAACCGATTATTCAAGAAAATATCCGTAAGAAGTGTTTGGAGGACCGTTGACTCCATTTTTTCTAAGAGCCTCATCAGGTCGATCATCGTACGCTTTTGGTTTGCAGTTGGGAGGGCAAACTTCTCCAAAATTGATGCTTGGATTGACAATCAGGGTGTTAGAACTATTGTATTGGTATGAAATATCACTATCTAGACAGGCCGCTCGAACGATCAAACTTAATTTACCAGCATAAGGATGCTCGACTTGGCTTCCTGTTATTTTTAAGGTGTCGTGATATTTTCCGTAGTAGATTCTGAGCGCTTGTTGCGCAGAATCACAGGATAAACTATCTAAGATAGTGAATAGTTGTTCCATGTCTTGTCTATAAAAATAACAAGATTTTTCCAATCGATCTTTTGTAAGGGGCGAGTTAGAATCACGCCAATCTGCATATTGATCGGTCAAAATTTTTGCTTGCGAATAGATGATCGGATCACCGGGAATTGAGGCATCCATACTTTCTGGATTCGCTGAATATTCTGTTGGTATACTTATGTTTGGTAGAACGGATTGATTATTATTCTCTATCGATTCGTTGTTGTTACGTTTCAGTTGATAATTCTGATAAAATAGGATGAGCACTAGTAGGAATAATAGTGCACTCAGAATATTCCAGAATACAAGTTTATTTTTTTTCGTTTTGTTATCGTTCATAAAGTAGGCAATATGCGTTCAAATCCAATAAGTAATAATTATGCTGTGATATCATGAACATTTTTCTGAAAGAATATTCATAATTTTTCATGATAGCACATGATCATTTTGTGATTTTTAATTGAGTTGATTTAAACTGGTTGGGACCTGTTAAAAAGTAATCCCACTGACTTCATTTAAGTCTTCTGTCGATAGTGATATGAGGTCTGATCACATGTATTTCATTCATGTAGACATGAATGAGATTTCTTTTATCTTCAGAATCCGTCTTAAATGATGGAGGCTGTCAGTGGGATTGGGAAAAGTAGTAATTTCCATGGGATAAGTGTGCGTTGTCGTGGTGTGTTTATTTTTATCGGAACCATGAATGAGATGCATCAGCATCCACTCATAGTTCGTAAACTCCTTAGCTTTAAGGGTAGAAAAGCAGTAAGGAGGCTTTAGTAATGTATAGCTATACGCTTTTCGGGGTTTAAACCATCCTGTTGCCTCGACTGAAATACGCCATTTATTCTTTGCCAGAAAAGCAAAGGCGTATTCAAAATACAACATATATAATTTCCCAATCGGCATATTTAATTTTTCTTTTTTAGCTTCTTTTTTTACGAAAGTGTCCACATTAACTGATTGTTCACGTAATTATCACCTATGAACAAATCCATTAAATTAACCACTTTAACAAAGGCGAAATTATAGGGGCTGAATGAATTAGACAATACGCTCTTGAGCGTATTTTTTCACTTTTTTATGATTTATTTTGTATTTTGTGAACGAAACTAGGATAGAGATATGAGCAATAAAGAACAAGAACTTCTGAATCGATTGCTTTTACATTCGGATGAAATCTCTAATAACTTAGATGATTTCTCCGGTCATTTACATTTGTTGGCAGAATTGGTTGGTGGTGTGATTCACATCAACAAAACAGAGAACCTTGAATTGAGTTTTGTCGACAATCGTTCCATTTCCAATTTTACGGGAGATATCGATTATTTAAATACAGATCCAGGATTTTTATTGGACTATGTGTGCGATGATTATACCAAGAATGTTGCCTTTCCCCAGATTTTTAAATATGTTTCTGGTGGTGATTATACACAGAATTTTTCTTGTTTTCAGAACATTCGAAGATCTTGGGGAGCTGATCATGAATTGCATTTTTCGACGATGAAATACAATCCTGAGATCGATCGATTTTTCTGTATGGAATTTAATGTAGGGCATCTCGATTCGAATGTACAAGCGCTTCGTAAAATCACGGAAATTAATGATTTTAAATTGAAGCATATGGAGCTATTTGCCAGTTTGACGAAACGGGAAAAAGAAATCCTTTCACTGATTGCAAATGGTTCAACGAACTCTGAGATTGCAGATGTAATGTTTATTTCTAAGAATACTGTTCGGACTCATCGCAATAGAATTTATCATAAATTGAGTATCAAGAACATGCGTGATGTGATTCGATTTGCCGATGCATTCGACCTGATTTAATTCGACTTTTAAGGACTTATTTTGATGGCAGCGACCGAGTCTGGTAGGAAGCGATAGGGGTAGTAATCGCGATGTTTTAGCTTGCTAAACATCGTCCTGAACGTAGTGAAGGATGAACTTGTGAAACGATGGATGACCCGCCGCGAAAAGCCGGATATCTTCCTCATACCCGGCTTGCCAGTGCTACCTCTGGAGAATTAGTGGTCTTCTGTTCATGATTGATTTTCGCGGATCGCCCAAATAGCTTTAATGAATTTATTTATAAGAGGCAACGATAAATCGACTGTGATTTCTGTACGTGTTAAAGGCCTTTTTAATGATGAAGAATGGCTCTAGATAACTCATCAATTGCTTCAAATTATGCCGCCAATAAATGCCTTTTCGCTGATTTTTTTGAATCGAAATATTGGCTTTTTTGATCGCCATCGTCTGACGAATACAATCTCTCATTTTCTGAAATCCTTCTTGCCACCAAATATTTCCATATATATACATACTCCAGTCTAAGACCCCAATTGTTTTGCCGATGTCACAGAGTATGAGATGCCCTGTTTTATGCAGTAACTGATTGATCTTGGGGAGCTGTAGCTTGGGATTTTTCATTAGGTACAACGCGTGAATACAAATGATCAGATCGTAGTGCTGCTTTGTTTCAAATTTCTGAAATTCTTGTTCGATAATATGAACTTGATGCAGATTAAGTTTTGCTCGTGCACAGCTTATCATTGGGGCATTTGGTTCTAAGAAATCGATGATGGCCATGGGGAAATGCTTCTGAACAATTTGAGAAAAATTTCCCGTGCCTGCACCGATATCTAATACGCGAATCGCTTGATTCGACGGTAATTTTAGTTCAAGTAATGCTTGTTCAAATTGTCCTAAAAGTTTTTGGTAAGCCGGATTAATTGTCAACATCAAATCATAGGCTTGACTGTAATCATCAAAGATGAAATTGTTTAGCTCTTGAGTGGGGGAAGGTAAAACTTGGTTGACCATATTGAATTTGTTTTGATTTTATAAAATGGATTAATTCTTGGTCCAATGATGGACCATATGCATTGCAACATTTGATGTTTTCTCGTGTAAAATGTCCAGGTGGATCGTCCATTGATGGTGTCGATATGCATTAATTTTGTCACCCGAGGAATGGAGTATAAGGCCGCCAGACCTCGACTATTGGTGCCATAGAAATAATAATTTTCTCGGGAGAAGAAGGTTCGAATGGCAATATCGATCCAAAGATAGCTGGAGTGAAACTTGAAGTTTTTGGTTTTACGGCTAATCCAAAAACAACAAATTTCGACGGCTTGTTCTAAATTGATTTGGCGGGTAATTTGACTGCGGTTGTCGGGAGCAACAAAGTATTTCATGGTGCGGGAAGAATGTCTTGTAGGATGAAGGACATATCCTCCGACTAATTTTTGATGAACAATGAGGCCGTAAACATTGGATTGAAATAGGTATTCGATGTCAAGATGTAATCCAGAAACTTGTTGATACAGCTGACAAAAGGACATCAGCTCCTCTTGGCTGGAGAGCTTTTTAACGGGTAGCATAGTAGTAATTATTTATGCTGCAAATCTATATTTGGAAGTTTGGGTGAGATATATAACTTTTGTTATACAAAGTGTTTGGGTTGTTTGTAAAAACTATTGTTTTTGTTATAAACGACAGAATAATTGATGGTTGTAAGTAAATAAAATGAGGATAGTCATTATTTTTACTTCCTTACTTACTGAAATTATTGATTTACTATGTGTAAACGTGCATGCTTATTGCTCTTTTTTGTGAGCCTCGGGTGGATTATATCAGCTCAATTTGTTATTAACGAATATTCCGCGTCGAATTTGGATTCGTATCTGGATGATTTTTCCAAATATGAAGATTGGATAGAAATATACAATACCAGTGATGTTACTCAAAGTCTCGACGGTTGGTTTCTTTCTGATAAATCAACCAAACCGATGAAATGGAGCTTTCCGACGGGGCTAACGATAGATTCAAAAGACTTTTTACTGGTTTGGTGTTCGGGGAGAGATGTGTATTCAGAGGATGGTATACATACGAATTTTAAATTGACCCAGACGAAAGGGAACGAAGTACTCATGTTGGTGGATCCGAATGAAAATGTTATTCAAGAAATTCCAATGGAACTCACGCACTTGTCGCATTCTCGGGCTCGAAGTTTGGACGGACATGAGACTTGGAAAATTGATGTGACACCAACACCCAATCAATCCAATGGCGCTACGATGAAACATGTTGAATATTTGACGGAGCCATTGGTTAGTTTGCAAGCTGGTTTTTATAGTGGTCCACAGAGTGTCAGTATCACGGATATTCCTGCCGATGCCGTGGTTCGATATACCTTGAATGGAGATGAGCCAACGGAAAATTCTAGCTTGTACACAGCTGGAGAAAGCATAGATATTACCAAGACAACAGTACTTAAGGCTCGTTCCTTTCCCCTGGACGATCATTATCTGATGAGTAAGATTCACTTTCATACCTATTTTATCGATGAGAGTTTTACCATGCCTGTTTTTTCAGTGGCTTCAGAAGATGTTCAAGACCTTGCTAATGGTATGGGGTGGATTCGCCCTCATGGATCCTTGGAATATTTTGATAAAAATCAAGAACGAACGGCGACTTCCTATGGTGAATTGAATCGACATGGTCAGGATTCTTGGATTTTGCCGCATCGAAGTCTGGATTGGATTTCTAGAGATGAAATGGCTTATAATAAAGCGGTGCTTACTGAATTGTTTAGCTATTCGGATCGGGACGAATATCAACGTTTTATGTTTCGAGCATCTGGAGATGATAACTATCCAGCGAATGGTGATTTTAATCATGAGGGAAGTGCACATACGAGGGATGAGTACGTACATACCCTTGCGCAAAAAGGAAATATGAAATTGGATGTTCGAGCCTTAGAACGTGTGGTCGTCTTTTTAAATGGTGATTACTGGGGTGTCTATGGATTACGAGAGCGTCCAGCGGATCATGATTATACGGAAGAGTATTATGATCAAGGGAAATACGATATTCAGTATCTGACAACCTGGGGTAGTACTGAAGCGGAATATGGCGGTCAACAAGCCTTTGATGATTGGATGGAATTGAGGGACTTTATTCTTGAAAATGATATGGCTACGGAGGAAAACTATGAGTATGTACGATCAAAATTACAATTGACCAGCTTGTGTGATTATATGATTGCAAATCTCAATACAGTGGCGTCTGATTGGTTGAATTACAATACAGGCTGGTGGCGTGGACTTGATCCGGAAGGCGATCATAAAAAATGGGGGTATATATTATGGGATAATGACGCTACCTTCGATTATTACATCAATTATAGTGGTGTACCCAATACAGATCCAGATGCGGTCGCTTGTGATATAGATGAAATTGCCGACTTTATGGAGGACTTTTTCAATGGAAATGATATTGGAGCGCATCAGACCATCTTTTTGAAATTGCTCGATGAGAGCAATGTTTTTCAGCAGCTGTATTTTTCAAGACAGGCAGACTTGATCAATACGACTTTTTCTTGTGAGAATATGCTGACAACCTTTGATAGCTTGATTGGAACCATCTCACCGGAAATGCCTCGTCAGATTGATCGATGGGGCGGATCGCTTCAAGAATGGCAGGAAAATGTTCTGCAGATGCGCGAATTTATCGAGCAGCGCTGTACTTTTATTGATGACGGGATGATGGAATGTTATAATCTGACTGGTCCTTATAATCTGACCTTGGAGGTGGAGCCGCTTGGTGCTGGTGAAATTGAGTGTAACACACTCGATATTCAATCCTTTCCTTGGACGGGTGCTTATTTTGGTAATATGGAAAATAAGATCGAGGCCAATGCCTTGGATGAGAGTTATGAATTTCTTCATTGGCAAACTCAACATGGAAATACGATTACACCAGATTCTTCGATGGACAAGGCCAGTATCATTTTAGAAAGTGATGAAATCCTCACCGCAGTTTTTGGGCTCAAAACCAATGTTGTAGAAGCGGATTTGGGTATGAAGCTACGCGTGTTTCCTACCATCTTTACTTCCGAGTTACGCCTGCAAATGGACTTAGATCAACCGAGGGATGTACGCTTTGAATTATTGGATATACAGGGTCAATCGATTCTATTATTGGATGAAATGAAGGGCATCTACGGTGCAGGCGCTCATCAAATGTTGATTCCTTTGGATCGACCAATTCCAGCAGGAAGTTATATATTGCAGGTCACTTCGGATCAAAGTATACGAAATTTTAAGTTGATGTCTGCACAATAAATAGGCTCGAGTAGGGGATTAGTATATAATGGTTCGACCAAGTAGTAAAGAAATTAATATGATTAAGAAGATTGGGTTTTTGTGTTTGACAATGGCTTTTTTGATGGCATGTACACCGGATGAAGGGAAAGGTGGTAAGTCAACCATCATCGGAAAAATTTTCGTAAAGGATTACAATAAAGAGGGGATTTTAAAAGATGAGTATTACCCGGGAGAGTATCCTGTCTATATCATCTATGGAGATGAATCCAATTTCGGAGATGATGTGAAAACGCATGTGGATGGTAGTTTCGTTTTTGAATATTTATATCCGGGAGAATATACGGTATTTGCCTATAGTAAATGTAAAACTTGTCCTGGAGAGCGTGATACAGTGAGCCGAAAAGTGGTGCTGGAGCATGGTCAAGTTTACGATTTAGAAACTATAGAAGTCATCGACTAATGCGTCTTTCTTATCTGTATATCTTAGTCGGATTATTTCTTGCTACAGGGGCTTTCGCCCAAAATTATAGTCGTGTCTACGAGGATTTCGGTCTATGGAATAACCTGAGCTTAGAGTATGACCTTTCTAAGAAATGGTCGAGTAGTTTGGATATGTCGCTTCGTTTGGATGAGAATGCAAGAGAATTGCGTTCTGCCTTTGCCGAGATCACACTGGAACGCGATTTGAAAAAGAAATGGGATACGGGGATCGTCCTGCGATATGCCTTAAAAAGTAATGCTCAAACGGTACGTTTTTCACCCTATGTGAAAAAGTATTACCGTATCAAACCATTCAATTTTAAATATCGTTTAAAATTAGACTTAAACTACAAGTTATTTTCTAATGATCAGGATCCACTCAACGAGGTGCTGAGAAATAAATTTACGGTCGCGTATAAGCGAAAAAAACATCGATTAGGAGCGGCATTTTCCACGGAATGGTTCCATAAAAATGATCGCGATATTGTCTTGCCTTCGTCGATTCGATTTAAAATGGCTACGACATATAAAATCAACAAAAAAATCGATGTAGATTTAAGCTATATTATTCAAGAAGAACTGCACAAAGCAAAACCTGTTCGTGATTATATAGTGAGCTGGGGCCTTACGATGGAATTGTAAGTTAAGCCTTGAGTTCTTCTCAAAGTTTATCGTTACAGTGAAGAGTAATTCTAGTGAATTTCATGCATTAATTGCGTCTCTCAATGATCAGTTGGAGGCTTATTTATCCAGTTCCATACAAGGGGAGGGTAAGGTGTCTCGACAAATTTCCGCGTCGGAACTTGCCAAGAAAATGAAGCTATCTCATTGGATTGAACATGGTGGTATGACTGCCCATAATGCCCATACTTTTATGGAACCTTATTTGGAGCACAGTCAACGCATGCATCATCCACACTATATTGGCCATCAAGTAGCCGTTCCGCATTTGATCAGCGGTGCGGCTGATTTTATTCACGGTTCTATCAATAATCCTATGGCCATCTACGAGATGGGGCCTTCTGCGGCCGTTATCGAAAAGACGATGATTAACTGGATGTTGGATAAGATAGGCTGGCTTCCTCAGGGCGGCATTACAGATTTTGGTCGACTGGAAGGAAATGGTACCGGAATATTTACACATGGTGGCTCTTTGGCGAATCTGACGGCTATGTTGGCGGCTAGAGCAGCGATTGCTCCAAGGGCTTGGGAAGAAGGAACACCAGAAGATTTAGTTGTCATCGGATCAGAAGTATCGCACTATTCAATAGCACGCTCTATCTCTATCATGGGATTGGGGAAATCTAAGATTGTCACGGTTCCCGAGGACGATCAAGAGCGTATGAAAGCAGAAGCCCTAGAGGCTATTATTTTGCAAACAAGGTCGGAGGGTAAGCGAATTATGGCGGTAGTGGCTAATGCTTGTGCAACTTCGACTGGATTGTATGATCCACTGGAAGCGATCGGCAAAATTTGCAAGGCACATCAAATTTGGTTTCACATCGATGGAGCCCATGGGGCCAGTGCGGTGCTGAGTACCCGAGAAAAGCATCTCATGCGAGGTGTTGAGTATGCGGATTCTATGATTTGGGACACGCACAAAATGTTGCGCACCTCTACCTTGGCGGCAGCAGTGTTGTTTAGAAATCCACAATCTATGATTGATACTTTCCAGCAAAAGGGAAGTTATTTATTCCATGAGAAAGACAATCCTGGATTTGATCTGATGCCTTTTACGGTGGAATGCACGAAGGCAGCATTGGCGACCAAATTATTTTGGGTTTTGGCGGCAGAAGGTGAGCAGGGCTTGGTAGATTTCGTTGAGCATCAATATCAAGTCACACGGCAGTTTCATGATTTGATACAGTCGCAAATTGACTTCGAATGCCCTTATTATCCGGAAGCGAATATTCTTTGTTTTCGCTATATCAAACACGAACTGAGTGATCCTCAACAATTGGCCATTCGAAATGCTTTGGTGGAGGAGGGGAGCTTTTATATTACGTCTACGGAAATAGCCGGGATACGATATCTTCGCTTAACGGTGATCAATCCGGCTACATCCGAGGTGCATATTTTGGCCTTGATTCAGCGCATTCGGGAGATCGTAGCGAAAGAATTGCATTGATCATTGACTTGTCATACCAGTTTTCGAGATCAATTGATATAGACCTTATGGATGAATAAGAGAGAGGAAGATTCAGCACTTCTTCCCATTAATCTGTATGGTTTTTAGTAATTTTTTACTTAATTTACTGAAAACTAGGATATTTCATGCATTGTAAAAACTGTGAGAAAGCATTGGTTCCCAGTATGAACTACTGCGACGAATGTGGTGCTCGTGTGATCGAAGAACGGTTAACACTCAAAAGCTTAGCCAAGGACATCTTTGTAAATTATCTCGGATGGGATAATAAGTTCTTTTTTACCACAAAATCTTTGCTTCTCAGGCCGGCCGAAACCATTCAAGGGTATTTAGATGGTACGCGTAAAAAGTTTATGAACCCCTTTGGTTATTATGGTTTGATCATTACCATATCTTTTCTTGTTTTTAGTCAGTTTGAAAATAATTTCGTGGCTATGAATAGTTTGTCCTCCGAAAGCAATGTATCGGAATCAGCATTCGAATTAGGATACGAAGCGGGTGGAAAAGATTTTGATGAGGCCGATGAACGCGTAAAAGAAATGCAATCGGCCTATGGAGAATCCATGACCAATGCGGCCAAAGGTATTCTGAAATACTTCAGTATTTTCTCATTTCTCCTGTTACCATTCTATGGTTTTATGGCCTATTTGGTTTATGGCAAAAAGCATAATTACGGGGAGCATTTGGTCATTTCTGCCTATACACAGGGATTTTTAGGGATTATATCCTTTTTCGTTTTCATACTGGTTTTTTTCGTGACCCCTCGTATTAACATCCTTAGTTTTTTCTTGACGATTATATTTTATCTATATGTATATCAACAGCTCTACCGTCAAAATTGGAAGCAAGTTGTAGGATCGTTTCTTAAGTTCTTAGGCGTTATCATACTAGGTTTCATAGCCATTATCATCGTGACTGTTGTAGGCTTACTATTTGTGAAATTACTTGGAAAGGTGTTCTAGTTTTGAGATAGAATATCTAGGTCTAAGCTCGTTTTTTCTTGACAAATGACCTCTTTCATTAAGAGCCCTGTTGCTGGACCGAGACTCATGCCCATCATGCCATGCCCGGTAGCTATATAAGCATTGTTATATTGGGGAATTTTACCGAGGTAGGGTAGTCCCGTTGGTGTGCAAGGTCGATAGCCTTGCCATACTTTTTCATAATTGTCCACTTCGACCTGCAATTCCGGATAATACTTTGATAAACTTTCTGTGATGCCTTGTACGCGCTTTTTATTGATCTGAGTCGAATGATTACTGAGTTCCAATGTGCCACCAATTCGTAGATCATTGCCCATCGGCGTAACGGCCACTTTTGATTCGCAGAGTATAGTTGGAATTTTTGGTCTGACGGCCTGATTTTTCAAGGTCAGCGAATAACCCTTGCCATCTTGCAATAAGACGTTGTGCTTGATCTTTTTAAGTAATCGGGCCGTCCAACTACCCGTGCAGAACAAGATATTTTGAACGGTGTATTTTTGTTGATTTTGATCCAGAATGGCCTCGATCTTTTGACCGCTGTATTGAATAGATTCTATTTGGGTATTTCTAAGAATTTGTACGCCTTTTGTTTCTAAGGCTTGACACATTTGCTGGATGAATAGATTTGGATACAAATGTGCATCTTCTGGATAATAAACACCCCCGAGTACATCGGTTTGAATAGAGGATTCTACCTGTTTTATTTGATCGCTGTTGAGTATTTCAACGGGCACCTTCAATTTTATGGCTTTTTCGGCGTGTTTCCATTCCTCTGCTTGCTGCTGCTTTGTTTTGTAAAGCATCAGAAGTCCCTTTTTCTCAAAACAAAAGTCAAAGGATTTCTTTTGGGCGAAAGCCCCGTATAAATCTCTACTCAATATATTGTAATCACGGAGCCAATGCATGGAATTCTGTACATGTTGAGGCGTACAGGAGCGGTAAAATTGCCATAGCCATTGAAGCAAATCCGGATGCATCCGAGGTCTGATGTAGAACGGGCTTTTTGGATTAAACATCCAGCGCAAACCTTGAGCAATGACACCTGGTGCTGCCAAGGGAACAAAATGACTAGGAACGATCATGCCGGCGTTGCCCGTAGAAGTGCTATTATTGATATCGCCACCGTCGATCACGGTCACTTCAAATCCTTCTTCTCGGAGATACCAAGCGGAGCATAATCCGATAATCCCTGCTCCAATAATATGAACGTGCTTACTCATGTTAAATGACTTGAAAACCATGTGCATAAGGATCATCCTCTTCATCGATGGTAATGGTATTGTCACCATATACCTTTGCCCATCCTTCGATACTAGGAATAATGGCTTGGAATGGTCCACATTGACTGATGGCTTCAACACGACCGATAAAGGTACTGCCTATGAAGCTTTCATGTACAAAGGATTCTCCTTGAGTAATTTTACCTTGGGCATGCCATTGTGCCAATCTAGCAGAAGTGCCGGTGCCGCAGGGGCTTCGATCAATCGCTTTGTCTCCATAGAAAACGGCATTTCTGGCCGTGGCGTTCGGAGAAATCGTTTCTCCCGTCCAAAGAATATGTGATAGCCCTGAAATATTCTCATCTTCTGGATGAATAAAACGGTAGTGTTCATTTAGACGTTTCCGAATGATCGGACTCCATCGAATTAAATCACCAGCCGTATAGTCTTGTATACCCTTAAAATTTGCTTGAGGGTCGACTATAGCGTAAAAATTTCCTCCATAGGCCACATCCACCTGTAGTTGTCCTAAATCTGGGCATTCCACCTCTAAGTGCTCTTTATACAAAAACGAAGCGATGTTTTTGATTTTGACCGATTTAATTTTTCCTTTTTCTTCTTGATATTGAACTTCTACCAATCCTGCGGGTGTTTCTAAGCGCAGTTGTCCTGCAACCTTAGGACGTATCAAGCCACTTTCTAATCCAATGGTTACTGTTCCGATCGTACCATGACCACACATGGGCAAACAACCGCTTGTTTCAATGAAAAGTACACCAAGATCATTGTCAGGATCTGCCGGTGGAAAGAGCATACTTCCGCTCATCATATCATGGCCTCTCGGTTCGAACATCAAGCCCTTGCGAATCCAATCATAATCTCGGAGAAAATGCAGTCGTTTTTCCATCATGTTTGCCCCTTCTAGCTGCGGCACACCTTCCGCGACCAGACGAACGGGATTTCCACAAGTGTGACCATCTATGCATCGGAATGTGTGACTCATGACTCTACGCGTTTTCCATTGACTAATCGGCTGATTTTCATTGGATTGCTATGTTTTAATTCAGGCGGAAGCAAGGCGTCTGGACAATCTTGAAAGCAAACTGGACGTACAAAACGGTAGATGGCATTGGTTCCCACTGAAGTAAACCGATCATCCGTACTTGCTGGAAATGGACCACCATGCTGCATGGCATGACATACTTCGACACCGGTCGGTACACCATTGTAAATCAAACGCCCCACGCGCTCTTCTAGCAAGAGACTCAAGGCTTTTTGTTCTACCAATTCTGCTTCAGTACCGAATAAGGTCGCTGTCAGTTGGCCTTCCATATGTTGCACGACTACTTCCATTTCCTGTGTATTCTCACAGATGACCACCAAGGAAAAAGGTCCGAAAATTTCTTCTTGTAAGGATGGATTTTGAATAAAATCTCGAGCTTCAACATGGGCAACAGCCGGCGACGCTTTCCAAGATGCTCCAAAAGGACTCGCGTGATTATTTTGAACACCATCTTTCTGTAAACAAGCGTTTCTTTTTGATTGATAATTTTCAAAAATGCCACCGGTCAACATCGTAAAGGCAGTAAGGTCTTTAAAGGCTTGACTGAGATGTTCTAAATAAGGTTCAGCATGTTTTTTAGTGATGATTTGAATCCCTGGATTAGTGCAAAATTGCCCGGCTCCCATATTGGCAGAATGCGCAATGGTTTTAGCAAGAGATTTCAAGTGGGTTTCCATGTAATCATCCAAGATGCAAACAGGATTGACACTGCCCATTTCTGCAAAAACTGGTATTGGTTGAGGCCGTTGCTGTGCTAATTGGTGCAAGGCAAGGCCACCTCGATGTGATCCAGTAAATGCTACGGATTTAATAGCTGGATGTAGTACCAATGCAGCGCCGACTTCATATGCATCGTCATACAAACTTGAATAGCTGCCTGCAGGAAAACCTAACTGTGTAATGGCTTGTGTGATGGCATGGGATACCATAGCATTGGTAGAAGGATGCGCTGGATGAGCTTTGACAATAACAGGGCATCCTGCCGCAAATGCAGAGGCCGTATCTCCTCCGGCTGTTGAAAAAGCCAATGGGAAATTACTAGCGGTAAAAACTACGACCGGACCTACCGCACGTTTCATGAGTCGAATGTCATTTCTTGCCGGTACTCGATCGGGCAAGGCTTCTTCAATGCGTGCATCCACCCAACTACCTTCTTCGACAAGATCGGCAAACAGTCTAAGTTGATTACAGGTTCGGCCACGCTCGCCAACAATTCTTGCCTGTGGGAGACCACTTTCTTGCATGGCCGTTTGCACCAGTGTATCGCCTAATTCCATAATATTATCGGCAATTAATCGAAGAAAGGCTGCCTTCTTGGATGCCTCCATGTTTTTTAGAGCTGTACTTGCTTTTTTCGCGGCTTGTACAGCCTGTTCAATTTCTTCTTTAGTCGCCCGACAAAAACGCGTTTCAATCACTTCCTGTGTGGAGGGATTGACGGCTTGGAAATGATGATATCCTTCGGCCGAATATTGACCAGCAATTAAATTCTTAAACATCTACTTTGAGTTTTATAGCGCTAAATAATCAGGGAGAGTTGGACGAGCAGCCAGACCATTTTCTAAGATCTGCTGGACGCGTTTACGCTCCGCTCCTTGAAGAATTTTTCTTGGAGCTCGAACATGTTCCGTTCCCATTCCCGTATACGTTTCGGCTAATTTAATATTTTGTACCAATTGTGGACTGATATCGAGCTCAAGAATCGGCAAAAACCATCGATAAATACGTTTAGCTTCTTCTATCCTTCCCGCTTTGATGAGTCGATAAATACATACTGTTTCTGCAGGGAACGCATCTACTAATCCAGCAATCCAACCGTCCGCACCCATTAATAATTCTTCCATGGCCAATGTGTCTACACCACATAGGATTTTGTATCGATCTCCAAATCGATTCCTCATCCGTGTAACGTTCGAAATATCTCGAGTACTCTCTTTGACGGCTTGAATGTTTTCGTAAGGTAGTAGTCGTTCGAAAATGTCTAGGGTAACCTCTATTTTGTAGTCCACAGGGTTGTTGTAGAGAACGATCGGAAGAGCAGTAGATCGAGCCACTTCAATGAAGAAATCACCGACTTCTTCATCGGTAGGTTTGTACATCATAGGAGGGAGCAACATGATACCATGCGCACCTGCTTTTTCTGCTCGTTGCGTCAATGCAATGGCCTGAGTGGTTGATCCTTCAGCGACATTAATAAGTACGTCCACTTGTTGACCAACTGCCTGTAAACAAGCTTCAAGAAGCTCAATGCGCTCATCGTGGGTTATGGTACTATTTTCGCCTAGAGATCCACCGATAATGATACCATCTACTCCGGCCTCTACCTGTTTTTTAATATTAAAGATAAAGCCGTCCACATCTAGGCTTCCATCTTGGTGAAATTTAGTCGTTACTGCAGGATAGACTCCTTCCCATGCTAATTTATTCATTACTATTTAATTTTAATGCTGCAAGGATACGAATCTATTTCGGATTCTTGAAAGGACTAATAAGTATGTATTATAAAATGATAAAATAGTATTAGAATTTCTAAATAGACAAATTGAAAAATATTTGAATATTTCTGAATGACATTGTAAATGACCTCATCAAAAACGGGTAGAAATACCTGTTTTTCGTATGTCTTTTATGTGCGTTATTTGTATTGGGAAGTAAATACGTTGTCCCGGTAAATGTATCCCTTATAATTTGCCGGGACAGTTTTTTAACCCTGATTATGCATTTGAACTTTGTAATGAGAGGTCAAACAATAATAAAATAAGTGAAACGCCTTATTTTGACATAGTTTAACCTCGTAATAGATTTTCTAACGCATCTTTCGGCTTTAAAGCTCATGTCGAAATCGATAAATTTCCTTTGCCAATGTCAGCTGGTTTTTAGCCCGAAAGTAGTTTTGTCGTTCCGTTTTTATTTTGAAGTAAACATCCCCGGATAAGTAATCAGTCAAAAATCGAATACCCATTAAGAATGGTAGTAGCACACAGGAAAGTGCCAGAAGATCTTTTTCAGATTCCAGTATCCAATCGCTCGTTGTGTCCAGAAAACTTGCTTTGAAAGATCGATAATACATCCAGTTTAATGCTGGGAAAGCTCCATTATCTTCATCCTCTTCATGATAAGAAATGAGACTGCGACAGGCATCTCCGAAATCAAAAAGTAGGGAGGAAGGCATGACCGTGTCCAAATCGACCAAGGCTACTTTATCGCTCGATGGATGTATCATGAAATTACTTGCCTTGGTATCATTGTGCGTAATTCGAGTCGGTACCTTATGCTGATCAATTTGGTCTTGAATTAGCAATAATTCAAAACGTAAATCGCGAACAATATTCAGTAAATCTTGAACTTCTGAAAGCCTATGATGAGCATTCATTCCAATAGCTTCGTCCAGATTTTTAAGTCGAACTCTAATGTTATGAAATTGAGCGATGATTGGATGATAATCCTCTAAAGGTTCATGCCGCATTTGAGTAAGGAAAGAACCCAGAGCATGACCAATGCGTGCGCTTGTTTTGTCAGATAAATCTGTATTAGCAGAGAAGAAATCTTCTAGGTAGTGATAGATTCGCCAATATTGATTGGAATCATCCACGAAGTAGGACTGATTCTTAGATGTGTAGAGTAGTTGTAAAGGCACCAACGAAGTCATTGGATTTTGATGTTGGGCCTGTAAACATCGTTCGATATTTTTCATCAAGTCTTCCGCTTGCTTAAAAATATCTACGTTGATTTTTTGTAAGAAGTACGATGTTTTAGATTGTCTTGAAACAAGTTGATAACTTTCGTTGATGTGCCCGGTTTGAATTGGAATACATGAAAAATCCAATTCTTGAAGGGAATAAGCCTGTAAAATGCTGTCCAGCTTTCGCATGCAGAGTTTTTTGAGAATAAAAATGGTTCTTTATCGTAGATATTCCAATCTATTTTTACTTTTGCGTGTAATTTATAACGAAGGTTTATTCTTCCAATAAAAATTACAATGGCTCATATTTCTTCCGACGTATCTACCACATTCAGTGAGTATTTATTAATTCCAAGTTTAACGACTAAAGATTGTATTCCAGACAAAGTTGATTTATCAACGCCGCTTGTCAAGTATAAGAAAGGCGAATCCTCTAGTCTGAAATTGAACATACCGATGGTTTCGGCCATTATGCAGTCGGTATCCGATGATGGAATGGCTATTGCATTGGCTCGAAATGGAGGACTATCTTTTGTATTTGGATCGCAGACAATTGAAAATCAGGCTGAAATGATCCGAAAGGTGAAAAAATATAAAGCGGGATTTGTAGCAAGTGATGCCAATCTCACGGAAGAACATACCCTTCAAGATGTTATCAATCTAAAAAGGAGAACTGGATATTCGACCATAGGTGTTACGGAAGATGGAACATCAAACGGTAAATTATTAGGCATTATTTCAGGAAGAGATTATCGACCAACCAAAGACGATCCGTCAAAAAAGGTGAAAGATTTTATGACACCTTTCAATAAATTGGTCACGGGCAAATTTGGAATTAGTTTACCGGAAGCCAATGATATTATCTGGGACAATAAATTGAATGTGTTACCGATCATTGATGAAAATGATCGGCTAAGGTATTTTGTATTCCGGAAAGATTATGATGCTCATAAGGAACATCCATTGGAATTGACGGATGAAAATAAGCATCTGTTGGTGGGCGCCGGTATCAATACGAGAGATTATCGAGATCGTGTCCCAGCCTTGTTGGAGGCAGGTGCCGATGTTTTATGTATTGATTCGTCGGATGGATTTTCCGTTTGGCAGAAGGAAACCATCGAGTTTATTAAGACGAATTATCCTAAAGCCAAAGTAGGTGCTGGTAATGTGGTCGATAAGGATGGATTTGATTATTTAGTCGCAGCAGGTGCGGACTTTATCAAAGTAGGCATCGGTGGCGGATCGATCTGTATTACCCGCGAGCAGAAGGGGATAGGTCGAGGACAGGCGTCGGCGATGATAGAAGTAGCTGCGGCGCGAGATGAGCATTTTGAAAAGACAGGCGAGTACATTCCATTATGTTCAGATGGCGGAATCGCTCAGGATTATCATATGGTTTTAGCCTTGGCAATGGGAGCGGACTTCTTAATGATGGGACGATATTTTGCTAGATTCGACGAAAGTCCTACAAGAAAAATGATGGTCAACGGAAATTATATGAAGGAATATTGGGGCGAAGGATCAAATCGTGCACGGAATTGGCAACGGTATGACATGGGCGCATCCAATGATGGATTGAAGTTTGAAGAAGGGGTCGATAGTTTTGTTCCATATGCAGGTAAGTTAAAAGATAATTTAGCAGTGACATTGGGCAAGATCAAGGCAACCATGTGCAGCTGCGGTTCGATTACCATCAAGCAATTAATGAACACCGCTAAAATCACCAAAGTGTCAGCCACCAGTATCGTAGAAGGTGGAGCCCATGATGTGATCGTAAGAGATAGTAATATAAAATAAATATGGGCGGGCCCCTTATCACTTAGTGCGTGATAAGGGTCAGAGTCTTCCAGGCGCGCTATTCGCTTGGTACCTGCACGCAGAGGGCGTTTCGGTACGCGATCTTCGACCGCCCTTCCAGGTTCTTCCCGCAAGGACATTCAAGTTTATTCTAACAATGTATTTAGTTAGTCTACGACTAAAACAACGCCTTTCAGATAGTGCCCTTCTTGATGAAACATATTAATCATGTGATCTGGAGCCTGTGTCAGATGATGGATCAGTTTTACATTTCTTCTAGATTCTATCGCCGCGGCACGTACGGTATGTTCGAATAAGTTTCGATCAATCACTTGACTACATGAAAAACTAAAAATAATGCCTTGAGATTTGATCTTCTTCATAGCAGTCAGATTGAGGCGTTTGTAGGCCTGTACCGCATTGTGACTTTTATTCTTGTTCTTTGCAAAAGCCGGAGGATCTAATATGATGAGATCGAAATAGTCTGAATCTACATTTTTCAAGTATTCTATGACATTCCCTGTGATGGATTCATGTCTACTGGTATCGTCATTATTCAAGGCAATATTTTGATCCGTTTGTGACATGGCTACATCGGATATATCAATGGAATGAACGGATGCGGCGTTCTGATGCATGGCATAAACCGAAAACCCACCCGTGTAGCAAAAGGTGTTCAATACATGTTTACCGGTAGCATAGGTGCCCAATAGCTGACGATTGCGCCGCTGATCTAAAAAGAAACCTGTTTTTTGACCTTCTACCCAATTAACCTGAAATTTTAAATTGTTTTCGAGTACAATACAACCTTCGGTATCACCTTTTAAAAAACGACTTTCATAGACATGATTTTTAATATGAATCGATTTTAGGTAGATACTTTTTAATTGATGATCAAAACAATGGTCCAAGGCCTTGCCAATCATGTCGATGTCACCCAACATGCCCATGGTATGACATTGGATGACGGCATGCTGGTCATAGATATCTATGATCAATCCCGATAATTGATCACCTTCACCTGAAATGAGTCGATAGCAATTGGTGTGCGTGGAAGGAAGTTTGAGAATATCAATTCTTAGATTTTTGGCCATCATCAGCTTTTCTTCATAGAAGGCTTGATCGATAGATCTTTGGGCGAAAGCCAAAATACGCACCGCAATGGACGAGTCTGCATAGTGTCCAACGGCCAATACACGACCGGAATGATCTTCTACTTGGACATGATCACCATTTTTTAAGTTTTTGGAAGGTTTATACAAGCCACCTGAGAAGATCCAAGGATGTTTTCGGAGTAATGCACGCTCCCGACCTTTACGTAGTTGAACAGACTTCATACTATTTCTAAGATTTTTTCGCAAAGGTAGGGTATTCATCGAGTATTGTTGGATGCCCCAGCCTATAATGGAATAATATAGAGAAAGAGGGCTTTAACATATACATATTATAAAAATATGTAATATATTATCATTTTTCTTTTACTATTAATAGCTCTTTTATATATTTGCAATTCTAGTAATGTGTAAATAACGCTAAAACAATAATTTATAAATTACTAGAATCCCTAATATAAACAAACAGTAAACCGTAGAAATGTCCTATTTCTAGGGAGTTCCTACATTATTTATTTAAGATGATGCTTGTTCTCATTTGCGCTAGATGAATTCAAGTATGATCTAGAACAGTTTTTTATTTAAAGGTCTACAAGACATGAGAAAATTACAAAACCTTCATTTGAAAGAAGTAAAGCATGCTTTTTACTTGGTTGCTTTATTAATGTTTTCTATTTCTTCCCTGCATGCACAATGTAATGCTGTGGATGGAGAAATTTCTGGAAATGTATTTTTGGACAAGAATGGAAATGGTGTCAATGATGATGACGCATTTTTAGCTGGAGTATTGGTCAACGCATTTGATCAAGATGGAAATCTGGCGGATCATACCTTATCCGATATTTTTGGAAACTATACATTAAATGACTTGGACGCCGATCAGTCTTATCGGATTGAATTTAAATTTGCTCCACATTATTATCCAACAAAAATTGGAGCCGATCATCAGTCAGATTTGAGACATGAAATCGGAGCCAGTTGTAATATAAACTTCGGTCTTGTAAGTGATGCATCGTTAATCGGGGATAACCCTGATATAGCGGTTACTTGTTTTGTACAAGGGGAGTCCGGTACCAATGATGATAAAGAAACCATCGTCGGTATAGAATCTCAGTTTTTCTCTTCTCAGACAAGTTCGTCACCTGCCTATGCTATTATGTCCAAAGGACAGACGGGATCTGTTTGGGGATTGGCTTTTGACATGAAAAACCAAAATCTTTATAGCGCAGCATTTGTAAAACAATACGCAGAATTTGGATCTGGAGGAGTGGATGCAATATATGTAACATCTATGAATGCAGAACCATATACGGTATCTACCTTCGTAAAGCTTTCTGAGTTAGGTGTCAATATACCTGCCCTAATCGAAAACGATGTGACGGATTGTAACTATAGCGCACAGGTAGGAAAAACGGGGCTTGGAGCCATGACCATCAGTCCGAACGGCAAAAAACTATATGTTATTAATATAAGTAATAATAGTTTGGTCAGTTTAAATACGCAAAATCCAACGGATGAAACAACGGAAGAAATCAACATTCCTAGTCATCCAGATTATCAGGACAAGGCAGCTTATCCATTTGCTCTAAAGTACTACAAGGATAAATTATATATCGGTGTTACTATTACTGGAGAAGAAGATGGTACGAGCAGTGCAACCAGAGCATTTATCTACGAATATGACTTAAGTGCACAGACATTTGATGTAATTTTTGAAACGAATTACGTTACAGGACCATGGCAAGATACGGACTTTGATAGTTATGCCGTCCAACATTGGTTGACGGATATTGACTTTGTATCTGATGATTTTATGGTGATCGCGCTTTCTGATAGAAAAGGACATAAATATTGTGATGCACCTTCTAACAGATTAGATGATCAGAAAGGAGATCTTTTGGCCGTGTATAAAGCGAATGATGGCTTGTGGACTTTAGAGAAAAATGCCATGATCTTTGACAATCAAATGGGATCAGGTCGCGATAATGGCGATGGACCAAAAGATAACAATAACGTTCGCGGAGAATTTTTTGGACATGATTTTTTCCCGAAGCAACCAGATTATCATAATGAGGTAGCTTTAGGTAGTGTAGCCGTATTGCCGAATACTCAAGAAGTTATAACGACAGCTTTTGATCCTTACTGGACTAATTACTCAGGAGGATTACAACGATACAATGCTTCTAACGGAGAAATCGTTGGTGCAGGAAATACCTTTACAGGAGCAAAAGATTTATACCTAGATGATCATCAACAATTATTTGGTAAAGCTACCGGATTTGGTGATGTCATTTTAATGCCAAATAATCCAGGATTAGAAATCGGAAATGTCGTTTGGATCGATTCCAATAAAAATGGCGTTCAAGACCCGAATGAAACCGTTTTATCCAACATTGAAGTGACTTTATACGATGCAAATTGTAATCAGATTGCAGTAACAACGACGGATAATAATGGACATTATCGTTTCAATGAGACCAATGTGGATAGTGATGGAAACAACGAGATGGATGGGTTGGATCCATATACAAATTATCATATAGTTCTTTCGGATCAAGCATTCAACAAGAATCAAGGATCATTTGATTATAATGGAAGTCTATTTGTTCTTACTGCAGCCAATCAAGGGCATGCTTCAAATCCAGATGGAACCGATAATGATGCACAACTTGCTAAAGATATGTGTGCTGAAATGGACGGATTCCCTATCATTTCCATGACAACGAAGGGATTAGGAGAAAATGATCACAGTTTTGATTTTGGATTTTCATTACCAGGTGATTTTGATCTAGCTCTTAAGAAAGAATTGGTAAGTAACGATTTGGTACGAGTAAATGACAAATTAAGTTATAAAATCACCGTGATTAACCAAGGAGATGTAGATGCCAAAGAAATCAAAATCAAGGATTTAATTCCGGATGGTCTTCGATATGTTCAAGCTGATAATAATGGCTGGACACTGACCGATAATGTAGCTGAATTCACAATAGATGAATTGGCAGCGCATACAGAAACAGAAATTTTTATTCACTTATTTATAAATGGAGGCTTTACCTATGACCATTTCATTAACTACGCAGAAATCAGCGCGGCAAAGAATCAATTCGGACTCCCAGGTCAGGATGTCGATTCAACGCCCGATAGTGATTTCACCAATGATGAAGGGGGAGTGCCATTCCAAGTAACCGATAATGAAGTGGCAGATGATGGAAGCATCGACGAAGATGATCATGATCCTGCCGCTCCAAGAGTATTCGATCTGGCGTTGACTAAGCGATTAGTCAATGTCCAGTCGACATACGTAGAAGGGGATATTGTAGATTTTGAAATTTACGTTTGGAATCAAGGAAATCAGGTAGCGAAAGATGTTCGAATCGTTGATTATGTACCAACTGGTTTGGAAGTAGATGATTCTGATGGTTGGAGCTTGAGCGCCGGGAAATGGATTTACAAAATCGATGAAATTCCAGTGGGAGAAAGAGTAACAGTCCCAATTTCTTTGGCGATCAATAACGTGAGTGAAATTACCTCAATCGTAAACAAGGCAGAAATCATCATTGCACACACAGAAGATGATCAAATTGCAGTGGATTTTGATTCGAATCCGAATGATAACGAATTCGATGATAAAGGAGGAAATCCGGATGATAATACAGATAATGAAAAATTTGATGATGGGGAATTCGATGAAGATGATCACGACCCAGCTAAATTTAATTTATCTCGATTTGATCTAGCATTGATGAAGACCACCGATGTACATTCTGTAACAGCGGGAAAATCAGTACAATTTGATATTAAAGTGATCAATCAAGGTACCATCGTGGCAGATCGGATAGAAGTGACGGATTACATTCCCGAAAATCTAGAATTCACAGAGGATAATGTAGATTGGGAATTGAACGGCGATCAAGCATATTGTATATTATCCGTTGACAATGGATTGTTACCAGCAACCGGTTTAGTACCTGGTGCTAGTGCATTAATATCTATTAATTTAAAAGTAAAGGAAACAGCGAGTGCAGGGCAAATTGTCAATTATGCAGAGATTTCATCCGCTTGGGATATAGATGGTAAGGATCGAACAGAAGATGATTTTGATTCTCATCCCGATAAATTTGTCGATAATGATATGGGAGGAGAAGTACATTCAGATACGGATGATTTAGTGAGTGATAATGGCATCGTCGATGAAGACGATCAAGATCCAGCGGCTCTAATAGTATTAGATTTTGGATTGAATACAAGCTGTTATTGCTTTGCCAATTCTACGGCAACGAATATAGGGCAGTTTGGGCAAGTAGCCTATGTGTTGACGGATCAAGTGGAAAGATGGACCGTCGTCAGTGCTACCAATTTCGAACAAGCTAATGGAAGTGCTTCAACAGCACCTGATTTAGGACAATATGTGATCGGTGAAGCGATTGTCACCAATCCTTTCCCGACAGGGTCGATGTCTGATTCATTAAATGCGAGTAATTTCGGTCCTATCAGTTTGTATCAACTAGAAGGGATAACGAGAGATGACGAGAGTTTCGAAGTGGTTATCACCAATGGTATAGATACACTAACTATTGCTGGAGATGCATGTAGCTATGCAGAGCAGTCCATCACAGGGCCAACAGGCGTTTGTGCTGGAACCATGGCAACATACTGTGCAGATAATGCAAGTGCTGTTTATAATTGGTCTATTGATGGTGATGGAATCATCGTTGGAGCAGATGATGGATCGTGTATTACTGTAGAGTGGGGTACAACCGCAGGTGGACCATACGATGTAATTTTAGAAAATGATAATGACTCCGATTGTTTGGAAGTGGCAACGACTTCAGTTCAGTTAGGTGAACCAGCGGGTGCGATGTTCTGTATTGGAGATGCCAATATTGCATTAGACAATGATTGTTCTTTAGAAGTTACACCAACATTGGTGCTCCAAGGAACGATTCCAGATGATGCAGTATATAATGTTATTGTGATGGATCCTCAAGGCAATATGTTAGATGAACCAATTATTACAGGAGATCATATTGGCGTGCCGATGACGATCAAAGTAGTTGATGTGTGTACTGGAAATTCTTGTTGGTCATCGATTACAGTAAATGATAATATTGCACCAGAAGTAATTGCAGAAGATGTGACCATCGATTGTAATGACATGTCCGCTGTAGCATTCCCTACGGCGACGGATAACTGTTTTGATGTAACAGGTGCTGTATCATTGGTTGGAGAAACTATTGAAAATTTAGATTGTGATCCAGATTATACGAATATTGTTACCAGAAGATTTGTGGCAATTGATGATGAAGGGAATGTTTCAGATACAGTAGATCAAAATATCTTCTTAGAGCGTATCGATTTAAGTTTGATTGTATTTCCAGAAGATCGAACGGTACAAAATAGCAATCCATTGTATTGTCAACAATTCGGTCTAGATGATGAAGGAAATCCTTCTACCGCTGACGCAGGAGTGCCGACATATAAAGGGCAAGCTATCTTCCCATATCAAGATGAATTCTGTAGCTTCGGTATTGACTATACCGATCAAGTGGTACAACCGAATGGATGTGTACAAAAAATTATGAGAACTTGGACTGCTTTCGAATGGTGGTGTGGACAAGCAATTGTGGAGACGGCCGTTCAAGAAATTAATATAGCGGATCAACTAGCTCCGACTTTCACGGCACCTGAAAATATTACAGTGACAACCAACACAGGTTTCTGTATAGCAACAGTGAATTTACCAGCGGTTGAACCAGTGGATGATTGTAGTGATGTCTTTGAAGTAGATATTCAATACCCAGGAGGATTCTTAAATAACTCCAATGGAGGAATCGTTGATTTTGAATTGGGAGAGAGTTTGATAACATATACCGTGTATGATGGCTGCTTAAATTCTAGCATGCAATCATTCTCAGTAACCGTTGTCGATAATACGGAGCCAGTGATGGTTTGCGATCAAAATACAGTGATTAGTTTAAAAGCGGATGGTACAGCTTACGCACCAGCAAGTGTGTTTGATGACGGTACGATCGAAGATTGTTCACCGTTCACCTTAGAGGTAAGAAGAATGGATAATGGAGCAGCTTGTGGAGCTAATAGCAGTGCATTTGGCGATTTTGTTGAATTCTGTTGTGCGGATGCTGGACAAACAGTACAGGTAATATTAAGAGCAACAGATGCTGATGGAAATGCAAATGAATGTATGGTAAATGTAGTGATTCAGGATAAAAATCCTCCAGTAATTACGGTGCCAGCTGATCTTACCATACAGTGTACTGATCCTTGGAATGAAGATAACTTAGAGGCATTTTTCGGAGCGGCAACGGCGACCGATAATTGTCAAGTAACAGAAATTGAAGAATTTGCAAGTATTAACATTAGCGAATGTAATACAGGTACCATTGTAAGAACCTTTGTTGCTTCTGATGGAAATGGTACAGATGTAGGAACACAAACTATTACGGTAGAAAATAATTCAGTATTTGCTGAAACGGATATTGTTTGGCCGTTGGATTTCTCAACGGATGAAGGTTGTAATGCAGGTGATTTGTCACCAGAAAGTTTAGAGCCTCCTTTCGATTTCCCAGTGATTACTACAGATGAATGTGATATGGTAGAATTTGCTTACACAGAGCAAACCTTCCAAACAACGGACAATGATGCTTGTCTTAAAATCATTAGAACATGGATGGTTATGGACATGTGTAATTTAGATATGGCAGGTAATCCGGTTATGTTTATTCATGATCAAACCATTGTAGTGACGAATAGTGTGGCTCCAGTAATATTGACATCGTGTGAGCCAGTTAGTTCATCTCAGTTTGCGGATTGTGATGAAGGATTTATAGAGTTAATGGCATCTGCTGAAGATGATTGCACACCGACTGAATTGTTACAATGGTCTTACAATATTGATTTAGACCAAGATGGTTCATTTGATATTTCAGAAACCGGAACTGGTGGAGAAATTACTGTTGGGCAATTATTCCCATTGGGTACACATACTATTGTATATCAATGGGAAGATCGATGTGGAAATCCAGTGAATTGTTCTCAAGAATTTACGATTTTCAACGAGCTTGAGCCGATTGCAAAATGTGTAGATCTAGCTGTTGAATTGACACCAATGGATACGGATGGAGATAACATTCCAGATGCGGAAATGGCCTTTGTAGATGTCGTACTTATCGGTGGAACAAGTGAACATCCATGTGATCTTCCAATAACATTAAGCTATGATGTTGCAGGAGATTCTACTGTAGCAACTTTCGATTGTTTCGATCTTGGATTTAATGATGTTACAGTGTACGTCACAGATGAGTTTGGAAATCAATCATCTTGTGTATCAACAATTGAAATTCAGGATAATAATAATGTAGATATCTGTCCTACAGTAGAAGACTGTATCATTTGGCCAGATACCAATCTACTGATTACAAATTGTGTAGCAGACTTAGATCCTACAACGATCATGAGTGAAGCTGAAGTGAGCTTACCATGTGTTTGTGAGGATTTTGATATAGATTTTGCAGATGTGGATCTATCCGATCCGAATGATGCTTGTGCCAATATTGAAAGAACTTGGACAATTACATTTAATTGTTTCTCTAGTCCAATGGAATTCACTTTCGTTCAGAATATTACGCAACAAAATGCAACAGCTCCAATTATTGATAGTTGTCCTGCAGATGGATTGGGAATGGCTACAGATGCCAGTTGTACGGCAGAAGTCATTGTGGGATTACCGACAGTATTGGGAGTAGGAGAGTGTAGCTTCGGAATAGTCATCACAAACGATAGTGAATTTGCAGATAGTAATACAGGAGCAGCATCTGGAGATTATCCAGTGGGTACGACCGATGTCATTTATACCGTGACAGATCAATGCGGAAATGCAAGTACCTGTGCGATTCAAATAGTAGTGGAAGATGAAGGTGCACCAATATGTAATACACAAGATATTACCGTAAGTATTCCTGCGACTGGAGGATCTGTAACGATTGCTGGTGATGCAGTAGATGATAATAGTGCAGATGATTGTGGAACGATTGTAAGTTATTCCGTGACACCTGATACATTTACATGTGATGATCTAGGTGATAATACCGTTGTAATGACTGTGACAGATCAAAGTGGCAATAGCTCAACGTGTGAAGCAACAGTGACGGTAGAAGATTTAGTTGCACCTCTTTGTGTAGCGACACCATTAGATATTACATTAAATGTGGATGCACCAGTTACCATTACTGCTGATCAGATTGATGGTGGATCAATGGATACCTGTGGTACTGTAGTATTACTAGAAGTAAATCCAAATACTTTCGATTGTAGTAATGTTGGAGAGAATACAGTAACGCTTACAGTAACGGATGATAATGGTAATACAAGTGAATGTACGACAACCGTAACCATCTTTGATGGCGTTGCACCGATATGTGTAAGTCAAGATATTACGGTAACATTGGATAACATGGGGTCTGCAACGATCGTTGGTGCCGATGTTGATGGTGGAAGTTCAGATATCTGTGGAGATCAGTTAAGCTTTAGCGTAACACCTGATACTTTCACTTGTGACGATATCGGAGAAAATACAGTTACTTTAACAGTGACGGACGGAAGTGGAAACACCAGCGAGTGTACAGCCACGGTAACAGTTGTAGATGAAATTGCTCCAACATGTGTAGCAGGAACAGCAAATGTGACCTTATTTGCAGCTACGGAGATTTCAATACCAGCTTCTTTTGTAGACGCCGGATCATTTGATACCTGTGGAGAAATTGATACAATATTTATTACTCCAGACTTATTTGGTTGTGATGATATTGGATCGAACACGGTGATTCTTACAGTAGTGGATAACAGTGGAAATAGCTCTACCTGTGAGGCAACTGTTAATGTATCAGATAATGTTGCACCGACCTGTGTGTCTCAAGATATTACGATTATGATCGAAACAGATGGTACTACGACTATCACTGGATTGGATGTGGACGGAGGTTCGTCCGATGACTGTGGAGAAATCGTTTCATATGAAGTGAGTCCCGATACCTTCGATTGTACAGATGAAGGAGACAATACCGTAGTATTAACAGTAACAGATAATAGTGGTAATACATGTTCTACGACAGCAGTTGTGACAGTAGAAAGTGCCGGAGAATTGATGTGTAATACACAAGATTTGACCATCTACTTGGATGAAACGGGATCAGTTAGTATTACGCCAGAAGATGTGGATGATGGTTCGATGGCACCTTGTGGAGCGTCCATTACATTATCGATCAGTAAATCGGACTTTGCTTGTAATGATGCACAGTCAAATCCGACGACTATCATGTTCTTTGCAACAGATAATAATACCGGTGAAGTGGACACTTGTTTCTCAGATATCACCGTATTAGATACACTGGTTCCAACAGTGATTTGTCCAGCAGATTTGACATTTGATTGTACACAGGATATTTCAAATCCGACGATTTTCGGAGTAGTGGATTTCGATGATAATTGCCCAGGTGCATTGATGATGGATACCATTGTAGTAGATAATCGAAATAGTTGTGGTATTGGAACAATCGAAAGAACGTATATCGCGGAAGACTTAAGTGGAAATACTGGTTCTTGTACACAAATCATAACGGTGGAGAATGCTTCAGGAATGAATTTCGCAGAATCAAATATCATCTGGCCAGATAGTACGATTATGGTCACAGATTGTAGTATGACTTCTCCAGAAGAATTGATGTCGTTCCCTACCATAGATTCTACAGGATTGGGATGTTTCAACGTAAGTATTGATTTCGTTGATATGTCTATCGGAATGAGCAGCATGTGTTTGGACACGATTCAAAGAACATGGACTGTAATTGATTCTTGTCAATTAGATGGATCCGGAGCAGGAGTATTCACCTTCGATCAATTGTTATTTGTTGATGATAGTGACATTCCTGAAATCATGGGAATACCGACGGATACAACCTTATTCGTAGGACCAGATTCTTGTGACATATTTGTTGACTTGAGTGCAGTATTTGTAGATGATTGTTCATTAAATATTACAGCAACAAATGATAGTCCATTTAGTGGAAATCCTAATAGTTTGGATGCTTCGGGAGAATATCCATTGGGAACTACTACCGTGACCATTACTTCTGCGGATGCCTGTGGAAATGCTGATACATTCATGATTAATATCAATGTGATAGACACCATTGCTCCAGTCATGACCTGTATCAAAACATTCCCTCAAATCACCGATGATGGTACAGTAACCATTACTCCAAGTGAGATTGTTGGTATGTTGGCAGATAATTGTACCGATTCCGTAAATATGACGCCATTGTTCATATTAGACTTTACAGAAGAAGATACAGATCCAACGGATAATACTACGGCATCCAGTATAACCTTCGATTGTGATGATCTTGGAATCAATATCGTATATATCATAGTATTTGATGAATCCGGAAACTTCACATTCTGTGCAGCACAAAGTGCGGTGGAAGATCCGAATGGGTTCTGTGGTCCAGTACCTTCAGGTAGCTCGGTAACGGGTATAGTGACAACGCATTATGGCGAGCCGATCGCTAAGACAGAAATGACCCTTTCTGGTAATTCGAATAACGAAACAACCACAGAAAGCGAAGGTACATTTGCATTCAACAATATTTATGGATTGGGATTATTCGAATTAACACCGTACAATGATAATGATCCTTCAATGGGAGTTACTACATTGGATATTTTGGTGGTTCAAAAGCATATCATGGGTATGGATGCTTTAGATACACCTTATGATATGATTGCAGCGGATGTTAATAATTCCAATGATATTACGGGAAGTGATATAATTACGCTTCAGAAGCTAATATTAGGAGATTATCAGACATTCCCTGAAAATACGAGTTTCAGATTCGTAGGGCAACAACAAGCATTTATAGATGATAACCCATTCATTACTTCTTACGATGAGCATCTGGCTTGGTACGCAGTCACCGAAGATAAGACAAGAAATTTCTACGGAATTAAAATAGGTGATGTCAATGGAACCTTCGTAGGCGACGGATTCCAGAGTGATACCGATAAGGATATTACTACTAGAAATGTGGAGCATGAATTATACATGGACAAATCAATCAAGGAACCACAAAATGGTCTGATCGAAATTCCGGTATATTCAGATGCATTCAATGCGCTTCAGGCATTGGAGATGACACTTTCAATTGAAACAGCAATGTTGATTGATGTGAAAGCAGGAAAGATTGACATCTCGCCAGCTGATTATGCGATTCGAAATGATGGAAGAGACTTGAAAGTATCTTGGTTCAATACGTACCCTATAGAAGTTAAAGAAAGAGAAGTATTATTCACTTTGGTGGTACAATCCGATGAAGCGTTGTATGCAAGTGATGTAGTCAATATGAAAGATGACATTAATGAATTCTATAGAGGAAATTATGACATTGCTACATTGAGATTTAATCACGGTAAGAATGCATTTGAAGATATTCGAATAGTATTGGATCAGAATACACCAAACCCTTGGACAAATCAGACAAGTGTGCGATTCGAGATGTTCAAAGATGCGGAGTACAAAATCAACTTCTACACTACGGATGGTAAATTGGTACACAGTGTTGCGGGATTCGGGCAGAAAGGGGAGAATAGCTTGACTTTCGAGAAATCGGACTTCGGCGGAACTTCAGGTGTGATTACCTATGAGTTTATTTCAGAAAATAGAAAACTAGTTAAGCGAATGATATTAATCGAGTAACAAGTTCAAGATAAAGACTGTTTGGGATCCGTCTACTTCAAATTGAGGTAGGCGGATTTTTGTAATATAGAAAACACTTTCACAGAACAGATTACATGGACAGTTGGAAGATATCTATCTTTGCGCAAAACATTGGTAATACTTTTCTGTTATTGCTATTTGTAAAGTAGGGGCTTACGCCCAAAATTTATAAACATAATTATATATACTAATCAAAATAATTTTTAAAATGAGATTCTCAATTTTAACATTGTTATGCGCGCTTTTCGCAATAACAGCACATACTCAAATAAAAACACCGGCAGCTTCTCCAAATATCAAAATAGAGCAGCAGGTAGGAATGACGGATGTGACTTTAGAATATTCTAGACCATCAATGAAAGGAAGAACCATTTTTGGAGATTTGGTATCGATGGATAAAATGTGGAGAACAGGGGCGAATGCAAATACAAAAATTACATTTTCAACCGATGTAACTGTAGGCGGAAAAGAATTGAAAAAAGGATCTTATGCCATTTTTGCAAAGCCAGGAAAAGAGGCATGGGAAATTTATTTTTACACAGATACTGAAAATTGGGGTTTACCTAGAGAATGGGATGATGCTAAAGTAGCGGCTCAAATATCTGCTGGGGCAACAAAACTTCCGATTACCATGGAATCATTCACAATTCTTTTAGGAAACTTGAGAAATAATACGGCTGATGTTCAGTTTATTTGGGAAAACACGATTGCTTCATTCGAATTAGGCGTTCCAACCAAATCAATTGTTGAAAAGAATATCAAGCAAGTAATGGCGGGTCCTAGTAATAGAGATTATTACAATGCAGCAGGATTCTACTTGGATGAAAAATCAAATTTGGATGAGGCATTAAGCTATATTGAAAAATCTATATCCATGGACTATGAGCGATTCTGGTCAGTGAGAAGAAAAGCTTTGATTCAGGCAGAAATGGGACAATATAAAGATGCGATCAAAACGGCAGAAAGATCTATCGAACTAGCAAAAGAAGC
>JAHDFB010000109.1 GCA_020628475.1 Saprospiraceae bacterium
GATTTCATTGTCGAACAGCAAAACTTGAGAATAATTGGACTTGGATATTTCTTTTCTTGGCATGTTTACTTTGTTATGCATGCTCGCCGAAGGTAATTGTTGGCCATTATAGTGAACAAAAAAAAGGATCTATAGCTTTTTCCTCAAAAGAACTTACATTGCATTCGGATGGACGTTTTCAATTTAATGAATCGTACGATAATTGTAACACCGTGATAGATGAGCATGGTGAGATCCATTGTGAAGATATGAAAGGCAAGGGATATGGAAGGTATATAGTTCAAGGAGATTCTATACGATTGAACTTTGAGAATAACGATTTTATATCTTGCAAGATTGAAATGATCAAGCACCAAGATTCAGTCACCTTTATTCTTTCTGTGAGAGACGAGATGCTCGAAGAATTGATGGGGGCAGATGCTCATCTTATGAGTGATGATGATCACCGGATCAGCTCGGCTATTACTGATCAAGAAGGAATCATTATGTGGACCATCAGTGAAATGGAAAATCCTACAAAACTGATGGTGAATACTTTTGGAGCAAAATCGCTCTATGTGGATATAGAGTCCTTAGATGAGGATCAGACCTTCGCTTTGAAACGATGTTTCGGTTATTACGCGAAAGGGACGGAAATTACACTCTGGTTTAAGCTGCAAAGAAATGGATTGATCTATCGAAAAGATGGTCGTGACCCAGTTCGTTTGAAAAAGCTACTGTAATTTTTTGTATGGTTGCCTTGACATTATTCGACATGAAGTAAACAAATCACTTGATTCTTTTTATATAGGTGGAGGGCTTTCGCCCAAAAGTACCACTCACGATTCCCTAAGAAAAACCATCCCCATTGGAAAATGACATACCTCCGAAACCAGTTGTTATGAATGAATTGTTCAAATTGATCGAATAAGCTTAGGGTATCTTCACATTTTTGATAGAATTGCCGATTAATGGATGTTTTTATTGGGCAATAAGATGTCCGTGCACCTTGATAATTCTTGATTTCAATCAGGAATAAGTAATCATCATTGATAATGAGATAATCCACCCCTTTGTGGGCGCTACCGCTAAATTTTTGAAAGTAAGGATGCGCATCAAATTTTATCACATGACCGCCATAAAGGCAAATGTTTAGATGGCTTTCAATATCCTGTAGTTTCACAAGAATAAAATTAGTGATTATAAATTTTAGTACTACTTTTGGGACACTAAAAAATAGATACAGATATGAGTAAGGTCATTGATATAACGTTTGAAAACCATATAGCCATATTGACTATTAATCGTCCAAAGGCATTGAATGCTATCAATGAAGATGTAATGAATGGATTACATGATTTCTTTTTTGAAGATTTTAAAAAATTGGATGGATTGAAAGGAGTGATTATTACTGGAAGTGGTGAAAAGGCCTTTATTGCTGGGGCGGATATCACGCAGTTTCCTAGTTTGACATCGGATCAAGGACAAAGTATGTCTTTATATGGTCAAAAGATATTTTCAATGGTCGAAGCCTTTCATGTTCCTGTCATTGCAGTTGTAAATGGATTTTCTTTAGGTGGAGGAAATGAGTTGGCGATGGCTTGTCATATGCGGATTGCTACACCGAATGCTAAGTTTGGACAACCAGAAGTCAATCTTGGTCTTGTTCCCGGTTATGGAGGAACACAGCGCTTGGTTCAATTAATTGGAAAGGGGAAAGCACTCGAACTTTTATTAACGGCAGATATGATTGATGCTGAAACGGCTCTTCAGTTGGGCCTAGTGAATTATGTTTTAGAGCAGGAAGAAGCCATGGATAAAGCCTTATCTATTTTGGCTAAAACTGGTAAGAAAGGACCTTTGGCAATTGAAGAAACGATTCGATGTGTGGTCGCTCATTTTGACGAAACGATGGATGGCTATTTGTATGAAGCGCAAGCCTTTGGTCGAACAATGGGACATGATCAAAGTAAGGAAGGTGTTGCTGCCTTTTTAGAGAAACGAAAAGCGAACTTTTAGTCCGTTAGTATTTCTCGGGATTTTCCAATATAAATCAAGACAAATCCCAATACGATCATCACAATTTTACTGACGAAACTGCCGGTTGATCCTAAGGCATCAAGAAATGAAAGAAAGATAAATCGTGCACCGATCAATGATAAAAAAAGAGACACGAATCCTACGAGAAAAAAGATGAATCCAATAAGCGTGATGATGGTTTTTTTCATAAGCAAAATTGTGCTGTAAAGATAGCTTTTTGGAAGCTTACAAGAGTCAATTTCTATTTTCTTTTTATATTGCGTCACCATGGTGCAACTAACTGAATGTCCTAGAGATGCGATGCAAGGAATAAAGACTTTTATTCCTACTGATGTCAAATTGAAATATTTGCAACAGCTCTTGCGTGTGGGCTTTGATGTGATCGATTGCGGATCATTTGTATCGCATAAAGCCATTCCTCAAATGGCTGATACACATGAACTTATTCAACAGGTCGAACGATCAGAATTGGATGCGGAATTATTAACGATCGTAGCTAATACAAGAGGAGCCAAAGATGCCATGTTGTATGAAAAAATTAAGTTTGTTGGATTCCCTTTTTCTATTTCAGAAACATTCCAGATGCGAAATACAAATTCAAGTATGTCAGAATCGGTAGAACGGGTTCAAGAAATTCAAAATCTATGTCTGCAACACGATAAAAAAATGCTTATTTATATATCCATGGGATTTGGAAACCCCTATGGCGATCCATGGAATGCCGAATTAGCTATGAAATGGATAGATACATTGGCAGCTTTTGACATATCATTATTTGCACTCAGTGATACGATCGGTGTAGCCAATAAAAACAGTATTAAATATCTATTTAAGAATTTGATTCCTCATTATCCACAGATCGAATTTGCGGCCCATCTACATACCACACCAGATTCTTGGTTCGATAAAGTAGATGCAGCCTATCAGGCAGGATGTCGTAAGTTTGACGGTGCCATCAAGGGTTTTGGAGGATGTCCGATGGCCAAGGATGATTTAACCGGAAATATGCCAACAGAAAACATGGTTCAATATTTTTTAGAAAAGGGAGAACTGAATAACTTTAACCAGACAGAGTTTCAAAAGGCGATGGTAATGTCGTCTGAGGTCTTTCCACATTAAAGAAAAATTAAAGATTCATTATTAACTCACAACAGACATATAAGCAGTTATTTAGAGATTATTATAATCCATTATGTAATTATGCTCTTAAGTTTGTGGAAGACGAGCAACTTGCCCAGGATATGGTTCAGGATTCCTTTGTAAATTATTGGAATAAACGAGATGAATTAGCTCCTGATATAAATGCGAAAGCGTATTTGTTTACTTCTGTACGAAACAAATCTCTAGAGTTTTTGAGAAGAGAAAAAATGAAAGAGAGTCATGAAGAAAATATTACCCATTTGGAAACCCTTCGACATGACGATGATATAGAAGCAGAAGCTGAAAAATATGTCCGTTTGGAGCGTATTTATGCAGCAATTAAAACATTACCGACTAAATGTCAAGAAGTTTTTTCGTTGAGTAAGATAAATGGCTTATCTTACCAAGAAATTGCAGAATATAAAGGCATTTCAATTAAAACCGTAGAAAACCAGATTGTAAGAGCATTGAAGATATTGAGAGAAAAATTGAATAAATGAAGTTAAGCGAATTTTTAGTACAAGTTTTTGGTAGTGAACGATCTAAAGGAGAGTTTGAGCAGCTTAGTGACTGGAAAGAGGAAGGAGCGTTGAATGCAAAGCATTTAAAGGAGATGTCTTCATTAAATTTCTTAGCAAACGATCTAAAGGACTATCAATCTTTTGACGTAGAGGCTGCTTTGAATAAGACCTTGTCGAAGATAGAAGAGCCTGCCCCAAAGAAGAACAATCGATATTTTATCGTTGCTTTCGCCCTTTTATTATTGGCTGCAGCGGTGATTTTTTCTTATAACTATTTTAAAAACACACCGATTACACATGTTGCTGATGCTGAAAAAATAGAAGTACGCTTAGAAGACGGAACCATGTTCAATCTAAATGAACATTCAACACTGGTTTTTGATGAGGAGACGAACCATATGTCCTTGAAGGGAGAGGCCTTTTTTGATGTAGCTAAACAAGAGACACCACTCGTCATCAACACGAGTATGGGTGATATCACTGTATTGGGTACAAGCTTCAATGTACATTCAGCGGATGGTTTTACGGAGATTTACATGTTTTCCGGCATCATTCAGTATGAGACTACTGAAAATGAAATTCATAGACTGGAGCAAAATGAAGGTTTACGGATCGATTCAGAAGGTCTTACAACCTTTGAATCCGATAATAAGCAGCTCTTCAGCTATTGGTTGGATGAAGAACTTATTTATAAAAATACTCCACTGACCAACGTTTTACATGATTTGGAACGTTTATTTAATAAAGATTACTCCAAATTGAAAAGTCAATCCAACGATTTATTCGTTACGGCTAATTTTAAAAACAATTCTTTAGAAGAAATTTTGGAAGAATTACAGGTGATCACGGGCATCACGTTTTAAATGAATTCAAGCTGGAGCAATCAGAAAAGTAAATGCGTTTCTGTATGCCGATTAAAAAAATCCTACTCTTTTGTACCTGTCTTTTCGGTCTGTATGCAGTATCGAACGCACAGATTGATTTTGATCGCTCATTTACTTTAATTTCCAAAGAAAATACCTTTGAAAATCTTGTTTCAGAAGTCGCTAAGTCTACAAAGATACAATTTAGTTATAGTAGCGCTGTAGTGGATCCGTCCACTTACGTTCGCCTTTCCAGAAATAGCTACACCGTCCAAGAATTTCTAAATGAAATTAAGAAGACCTTGCTTATCGATTATGTTGAATTCAATGACAAGATTCTTTTTGTTGAATTGGAAGAAAAATGGGAGGACTTTTGGTTACATGGTTACGTGCGAGATGGCTCTAGTGGTGAAGCGATTATCGGAGCTGTAATCTATAATTATTCCGACGAAATCGGTACCCTCACCAATGAATTCGGCTATTTTTCAGTAAAAATTATGTCGCCGAATAGCTTTGTCAAAGTATCTTCTTTATCCTATGTTTCTGATACTTTAATGGGTATTTCAATGCAATCCAATAGGGTCGATGTGAGTTTGTTGCCGCGTTATACGATTCCCGAAATTATTGTGACACCGTTGGATGAAATTGATAGCAAGTATATTATCGACGATGTATTTGATAACACGGCGGATAATGTTAATCCGAGCCTTTTCGGAGAACTAGATGTCTTACAGCGTATCAAATTTCTTCCAGGCGTTCAGTCGGGTAGTGAAGTACAGGGGAATATATTAGTACGAGGAGGAGGCGCCGACCAGAACCTCATGTTGATGGATGGTGTACCTATCTATGAGACGACTCATTTATTGGGTTTAACATCCATTTTTAATGATGAAGTGATTAATAATGTGGATGTTTCCACCAGTAGTTTTTCTGCAAAATATGGAGGACGCTTGTCGAGTGTTATTGACGTGAGTGTCAAAAACGGCAATAAGTTTCACCATACTGGAAGTGCATCGATTGGCTTATTGGGAGCAAATTTGCATGCAGAAGGGCCGATCAAAAAGAAACAAACCAGTTACAATTTCGCGGCTAGAACCAGTTATATTAATCAACTGATTCGACCTCTAGCCAATCAATATTT
>JAHDFB010000039.1:0-6237 GCA_020628475.1 Saprospiraceae bacterium
TTGGATATGATGCTATTCCAAGACAGTCTTTTGGTGCAAGGAACGCAAGATGCTCAAGAGTTATTCTTTTATCATCGCAGCGGTCAGGCTAGCGGAAATGGAGTATCCCAAAGATTGGAACCGTGCTTCTTCATTCGTCCAGTATAAGGATAGTCTGTTACTAAGTTTTGACCTATTTCATATCTATGAAATAGATTTAAAAAGTGGTATTTGCAAAGTGCTGATTGAAAAAAACGATTATCCCAATATTGTCAACAAATTTGGCTTTATAGAAATCATTCAAGATACGCTGTTTGCCAAAACTTCTGATGAAATCATTCGATTTGATATTTCTGATAACTATAATCTTTTGGGCGTTGAAAAAATTCCATATCAAACATATATCTACGCAATGATCGCCCAGTCTGATAAAATCTATTTATGGACACAGGAGGGGTTGATCATTCGGTCATCAGAAAATGAATATAGACTCATTGATACATTCAATTCGAAATATTTATTAAAAAATAAAGGCCCAATTATTCCAGAAAGAAGAGGAGAAGATGAGATCATTTTTGGAACGTCATTCCAAGGAGTCATTATTTTTAATACAAAAACGGAACAAACTAAAGTCCTAAACAAGGATTTAGGAACAAGGTCTAATAAAATTACGCGTGCTATATCAGATGATCAAGGAAATATTTGGGGCTTATCCGCTGCTGGATTGATGGTTTACAATAACTATTCTGGTAGATTCGGATATTTTCAGAATAGCGAAGGATTAATAGATGATGATCTTATTCATAAAAGATTGCTTTACCTTCCTCCCGGTAAGATTGTACTTTCTCAGAATGGAGGAATACAAATCTTAGACTTTTCAGAAATTACTATGGATTCCGAAGGAATATCTCCCATTATCTATGCAATAAATGGTGAGAATATTAATAACAAAAAGGAATGGTCATATTCACATTCGGAAGATCACCTAAATTTTTGGTTTTCAAATTTCGATTTTGGAAATTCTTCGAGATACGAATATAATTTGAATGATAAGGGATGGCAAGATATTTCCACTCCAGGAGAACTTTCTTTAGTCGGATTATCTTCGGGATCATATATACTCCGGATAAGAGGTACGGATATGTATGGCCGATTGGCTTATTCTGAAAAAGTGTATTTCAATATTTTATTTCCGTGGTGGCAAAAGTGGTGGGTCCAACTACTAGCCCTATTCCTATTCACAGCTATGGCTATTTGGATATTCTATTTGATCAATAAACCAAAGCAAAAGCTAAAGAAGGTCGAGACCGAATATCAGGATTTAACGAAGGAGCTAGAAAATCAAGTGTTGAGAGCGCAAATGAACCCTCATTTTTTGTTTAACAGCCTTAATTCAATACGCTATTATATTGTAAATAAAGATTCAAAAATGGCTGCCAATTATCTTACGAAGTTCAGCCGATTAATACGATTAATATTGGAACATTCTGCCGAGAAGTTAATTCCGCTATCATCAGAAATGGATATGATACGTCTATATATTCAAATGGAGTTGATTCGATTTGAAGGAAAGTTTGAATTTGTAGAATCATTAGATCTTTATTCTGATATTGAAAGTGTATTTATTCCACCAATGATTATACAACCTTTTTTAGAAAATGCTATCATTCATGGGATTAATGCAAAACAAACGAAAGCAAAGCTATGGCTGAACATAAAAGAAAAGGATCAATTTCTTAGAATTGAAATTATTGATAATGGAATTGGGCGCAAGAAATCTGTAGCGTTGAAGAGTAAAAACCAAGTGAATAATAAATCATTAGGGATGAGTATTACCGCGAAGCGCTTGAAAATGATATCTGAACAATTTCCTTCTGCTATTCATATTTCTGATTGGAATAATGATATAGAAAATCCAGGGACGCAAGTAACCATCGAAATATATAAACAAATTCATACCGTTTAATACAACTTCAAGATGCGACCTTCATTCATTTTTTATTCATAAAAGGGTATTGGAAAAATTATTTTGACTTTTCAAAATAGAAATTCGGCATTCTTTACAAATTTCATTTTTTCTCGACTTTGCAAAATATTGTTCTGTAATCATGGGATAAAATGTAGAATAAATTGGATTTTTATCCAGAGTGAATCAAATATCGACTATGTTTGAACTAAATGTCTACCCAATTTAAGGAGATCTCCCTATATTTTTGGCATACGAAATCAAAATATTACTAACAATAAAACTTACTTTATATGATTAAGTTATACATGTCAAAAGGAAGGTTGCTGTTCGTGGCTCTATCCTTATTATTATCCTTGCAATCATTTGCCCAAAGGTCCGTGAGTGGTAAAGTACTCGATGCGGATGGTGTAGAATTGATTGGAGCATCTGTACTAGCAAAAGGTACGACCTCAGGAACAATAACTGGTGTAGATGGCGGATTCCAATTAAATGTTCCAGATGGGGTGAATACCTTAGTAATATCTTATACAGGTTATAATTCAATGGAAGTCGATATTACAGGAAAAGATGTAATCGATGTTGTTTTAGCTGTTGATGATGGTATACTCGAAGAGGTTGTTGTTATTGGATACGGACGTCAGAAGAAATCCTTGGTTACTGGATCTATCTCCAGTATTGCTGTAGAGGATATTCAATCATTATCCAATGGACAATTACAATCTGCCTTACAAGGGCGTACTGCAGGTGTAACCATTTTACCGAATTCTGGATCTCCGGGAGCAGGATTTAAAGTTAGAGTACGTGGTACGGGATCAAATGGTAACTCTGAACCACTATATATCGTTGATGGAATGAGAACTTCTGATATTTCATTTCTTTCTAATAATGAAGTCGAGTCCATTGAGGTCTTAAAAGATGCTGCTTCTGCGGCGATTTATGGTGTTGAAGGCGCGAATGGTGTTGTAATCATCACGACTAAAAAAGGTAGTGAAAAAAGCGCAGGCATCACGTATGACCTACAAGTTGGTCAACAAAGTTATAATGGCAATTTAGAGTTAATGAATGCTGCTCAACATGCAGAGTACATGACAGAATCTGGAATTGCTGGACGGGAAGATTACAATGGTCCATCGACGAATTGGTTGGATGAAGTTTTTGAATCTGCCGCATTACAAAGACATACTTTATCCTTTAATGGAGGAAATAAAGATTTAAATTACTTCTTACAAGGATCATATCTTGACCAAGACGGTATTGTGGTCGGTGATCGTGATAATTTCAAGCGTTATGGTGTCCGAGCAAATATTGAAAACAATGTCAATAGTTGGTTGAGAATTGGAGCGAATATTAACTATTCTCACAATCAAAGAAGAGGAATCGATGAAGACAATGAATTTGGTGGAGTACTAGCGAATTCAATTCTTATGGATCCTGCTACTCCAGTTACATATGGTTCTGATTTACCAGAATTTGTTCAAGGCTTTGTAGATGAAGATCGTGATCTTCTCAGAGATGAAAATGGTAATATATATGGCCTTTCAAATTTTGTAGGAGGAGAAATTTACAATCCGGTAGCAGCTATCGGTTTAACCAATGGAACTGGTTTAAACATTGACAGAGTTTTAGGTTCTGCTTACGGAGAAATTTCTTTGATGGAAGGATTAAAGTTAACTTCAAGAATAGGTGTTGATAACACCACTGGTAATTTCCATAATTGGACTCCCTCATTTTATTTCACAGATACAAGACAGGCCGGTGATGCTACTGTAGTGCAGAATCACTGGAGAAATTTCAATTACCAGTGGGAAAATTTTGCTACATACGATGTTACAATGGGTAATAGTAATCTTTCATTTGTATTAGGAACATCGATGTATGATCAACAAACCACGTTCGTTAATGCAGCTGGAACTGGATTGGTTAGAGAAAGAGAAACATTTGGGTACTTAAATTCAGTTAATCTTGACAAAACCACATCCAGAGGCGGCATTGCAAGAGAGAAATTACTTTCTTACTTTGGTCGGGCTTCATACGATTATGGTGGGAAGTACTTATTATCTGCCTCTTTAAGAAGAGATGGATCTTCACTACTAGCGGATGGTAGCAAATGGGGCGTTTTCCCTGCCGTGGCTGTAGGTTGGGTTCTTTCTAAAGAAGACTTCTTCGGTGAAGGTGGACTTGTAAATTTTGCTAAATTACGTGCTAGTTGGGGGCAAAATGGGTCTTTATCAAACATTGGACAAGGTGCTTGGAAAGGTGCGATCGTTACTAATGGACTTTATCCAAATGCAAATGGTGAATTATTGACTACAGGATCTCCAAATATTCTGACCAATACAGAATTAACTTGGGAAAAGAGTGAGCAGATTGATATAGGGATAGATTTAGGATTCTTGGATGACAAAATCACTTTTACAGCGGATGTGTTTGATAAGCAAACAAAAGACTTATTAAATGGAGGTGTAATTCCTGCTTTAGTTGGTGCTCCAGCTCCTGTTGTAAACTTGGGAACTATTTCAAATAGAGGATTGGAATTAGAATTAGGACATAAAAACAATCTTGGTAAATTATCGTACAATGTTTCTGCTAATTTCACAGCATTAAGAAATGTAGTAACAGAGTTGGATGAAAACCTTGACTTCGCACCAGGTACTGGTGTTGGTGTAGGTTGGACTGCTACTGGATTTCAGGAAGGAAGACCAGCTTGGTACTTCCGAGGATACGAAACAGATGGTATTTTAGCCAATACAGCGGATGCGAATGCATATGCGACGGAAATGAATTTATTAGACGCAGATGGCAACCCAACCGTACAGGCTGGAGACCCAAGAGTCGTGGATGTAAATGGTGACGGAACGATTACACCAGATGATCAAACGTTCATCGGAAGTCCGCATCCTGATTTTATTTATGGATTCCGTTTTGGATTGGATTATGGTAGATTTGATTTTGCCGCTTTCTTACAGGGTGTAGCTGGAAACGATATTCTTTTGGGATATAATAGAACGGATAGAGCAACAGCGAACAAACCTGCATTTTTCTATGAAGACAGATGGACAGAAGATAATCCGAATGCTTCTTTGTTTAGAGCAAATTCTGATAATGTCTACGCATATAATGGAGATTTAATGATATTCGATGGTTCTTATGCTCGTGTTAAGCAAATTCAATTGGGACTTAATTTCACACAAGATGATTTGAAATTCACTAGAGGAGGTCGATTATATCTTTCATTAGATGACATACTTACATTTACTGGGTATCAAGGATTGGATCCAGAAGTAGGTAGTTCTAGAGATAATAGTCTTGGAATTGATCGTGGAGTTTATCCATTACCTCGAAAGTTCTTAGTAGGACTTACACTTTCACTTTAATAATTATTAAAAGAAAATAAATATGAAATATATATTTCCTAAAATATCATTGGTGCTATTTGTAGCACTCTTTACAGCTTCTTGTGGTGATTTTTTGGATGTTCCAGTGACCAACCAATTATCGATAGAAGAGTATTATAAAACGGATGACGATGCAGTTCAAGCTACCTTAGCAGTATATGATATCTTGCAATGGCACCAAAATGCATGGGGAACAGGATGGTCTAGTCCTTATTTGGTTAAAACCTTACCTTCTGATGAGGGTCCAGCAGGTGGAGCTAATGCAGGTGATCAACCAGCATATGTTGCATTAGATCGATTTACTTTTGATGCGACTAATGGTCCTATTGAAGGAGCATGGGGTGTAAATTTCTACGGTATTTATCGAGCAAATTTGGTAATTAACAATGTAGAACCAGATACAGATATTAAGCGTAGATCAGTAGCAGAGGCTAAAGCTTTAAGAGCGCATTATTACTTTGAATTAGTATCAATGTTTGGTGATGTGCCATTGATCTTGAGAGAATTGACACCAAGTGAATATGACCAGTCAAGAACTGCTGCAACAGATGTTTATGCTCAAATCGAGAAAGATTTTACCGAGGCAATCGAAGTATTACCATTGAAAAGTAACTATGATTTATCGGATCAATTTAGAATCTCGAAAGGTTCGGCGCAGGGAATGTTAGGTAAGGCTTATTTATATCAAGAAAAATGGTCTCAAGCTGCTAGTATACTTGATGAGGTGATTAATTCGGGAGAGTACGATCTAGAAGCTGATTTTTCCAATATTTTCACAAAGAATGGAGAGCTAGGAACAGAGTCTTTATTTGAAGCTGTATATGTTACAACGGCGGGTTATGATTGGGGAGCAAACGGATACCCTTGGGGAGCTGCAGCAGAATCTAATATTCA
>JAHDFB010000039.1:6247-32247 GCA_020628475.1 Saprospiraceae bacterium
TTCACATTCAATTAATGGGAGCGCGAGAAGGTGCTTTCTCAGGTGTAGATTCATTGAACAATGGCTGGGGATTCAATTACCCAGGTGAGAAAATCTGGAATGCTTTCATGGATGCGGGAGATGAAGTTCGAAGAACAGCGACTCTAATGTCTGAAGAGGAATTCATCGCTGCAGGTGGAGAAGTATCCGATCCAAATTCTTTTGACTATGAAGGATTTATTCGTAGAAAATATGGATCATTCAGCACGGAATCAGATCCAGATGGTGTATTCCAATTAAACTATGGTACGAACTGGAGATTATTGCGATTCGGAGATGTATTATTAATGGCAGCGGAAGCACATTACAGAAATGGAAGTGAAGATGCTTCTCGAACAGCATTAAATAGAGTGAGAAATAGAGCACAATTATCCGATGTTACTGCTTCAGGAAATGATCTTTTTGAAGCTATCGTGACAGAAAGAAATCTTGAACTTGCCTTTGAAGGTTCTAGATACTTGGATTTAATACGTTGGGGTAAGGCAGCTGAGGAGATTACTGGATTCCAATCCGGTAAACACGAATTATATCCTATTCCAAATAATGAGATATTACGAGCGCCTAGTTTGACTCAAAATCCAGGATATTAGTAAATTAAGTAGTTAATCAAGCACTAAATTTGGCATGCCGGACCAAATTTTAGCAACGAGGAGAGAGGTTTTCCTCTCTCCTTTTTAGTTATTTGTATTCTCATCAAGTTCTTCAACTCAACTACATGAATAGAACCCTATTAATATATATACTAGCATACATTTGTCTATGTCTTTTTTCTTGTGATGTTGATGATGTATCAGCGCGTCAGAATCGCTTTGAAAACCTTTCGGCAGATTTGACAGGGGTTCATTTTTCGAATGATTTAGAGATAAACGATTCCATGAATTTCTTCAATTATGGTTATTTCTATATGGGGGGTGGAGTAGCTGTGGGAGACTTTAATAATGATCAGTTACAGGATATATATTTTACAGGAAATATGGTTGATAATAAACTGTATTTAAACCAAGAAAATTTTCAATTTAAAGATATCACACAAGAGGCAGGTGTAGCCTCCGATGATCGTTGGATCACGGGGTGTGCTGTAGTTGATATTAATGCAGATGGCTGGGATGATATCTATGTTTCAGTTGCTGGAAAATGGAAAGATCGAAGTAATATTTTGTTCATAAATAAAGGCTTGAATGCGAATGGCATTCCTCAATTCGAAGATCAAGCTAAAGAATATGGATTGGATGATAAGGGTTATTCCATCCAAACTTGTTTCTTAGATTATGACCAAGATGGAGATTTGGACGTTTTTGTAGGTAATTATGAACCTACACCATTCAATTATCTTTCCACGGATTATAAACATCTGATTGACCATGTTCAATGGAGTCAATCCGATCATTTATATAGAAATGACGGAAATAATCAATTCACCGATGTGACGGAAGAAGCCGGTTTATTGAGTTATGGACTTACTATTGGTGTGATCGCTCAAGATTTCAATAAGGATGGATATACAGATCTATATCTTTCCAATGATTTTCATACCCCAGATTATTTCTATTTAAATAATGGAGATGGTACCTTTCGCGAAGTCAGTAAGGGGAGTATGCAGCATACAGCCTTTTACGGAATGGGTATAGATGCTGCCGATTATAACAATGATGGATTGATGGACTTTGTACAATTGGATATGGCAGCGGCAGATAATTTCCGCTCTAAGGCCAACATGGCAAGTATGGATGTCACCCGGTTTTGGAGAATGGTGGACTATGGTTTTCATTATCAGTATATGTATAATGCCTTGCAAATGGCTCAAGGAATTCGACAGGACGGTACTCCGTATTATGCTGAAACAGCAAAAACTTATGGTCTGGATAAAACGGATTGGAGCTGGGCCTGTTTGTTTGCCGACTATGATAATGACGGGTTCAAAGATTTATACATTACTAATGGAACGAGACGAGACATCAATAATAAAGATTATTTTCAATGGCTTGAGAGAGTGGATGTCAGTTTGAAAATCAAGTATAAAGAGTTATCTATCCAGGACCTTACGGAAAAAATGCCATTCCAGAAGATCGATAATCAAATGTTTAAAAATACGGATGGAACGGGCTTTGAAAACGCGAATGACTTTTGGGGATTGGAATTGAAGGGTTTTTCCAATGGAGCAGCCTATGCCGACTTGGATAATGACGGTGATTTAGATTTGATCGTTAATAATATAGATTCCAGCGCTACCATTATTAAGAATTTAAGCACCGAAAACTTTGAAGGGAATTACCTTAAAATTGCATTGAAAGGGCCAGAAAATAATCCAGATGGTCTGGCTACGAAAATTTACCTGAGCACAGATAAGATACAACAATATCAAGAGCACACCTTGGTCAGAGGATTCCAATCCTCGGTTGAAAAAAATATTCATTTTGGTCTTGGCAGCCATGAGCAGGTTGATAGGATTAAAATTGTTTGGCCAGATGGAAAGATGCAAATCTTAGAAAATGTAGCCTCCAATCAACTCCTGAAAATTTCATACGCCAATGCCGGTCCGTCTGAAAAAGCACCATCCCTTGAATCTAGCTGGTTTCATGAAAGCGAAGATGTGATTAGCTGGAATCATGAAGAAAACGACTACAATGATTTTGCTAAAGAAGTATTATTGCCACATAAAATGTCAGCTTTTGGCCCAGCGATGGCCTTAGCTGATCTAGACGGTGATGGTATTGAAGATATTTATCTAGGAGGTGCCAAAGGAAAGTGTGCTCAGATTTATCATTCGAAATCTAAAAGTCTTCAGGCTATTGGAGATAGTATTTATTGTAGATGCGCTTTTTGTCGATATCGATGGAGATGATGATCTAGATTTATATGTTGTATCTGGCGGAAATGAGGAAGAATCCGGACATCATTATTATCAGGATCGGCTTTATCAAAATGATCAGGGTATTTTTCGCCATGTGGTTTTGGAAGATATTCCTGTCATGAGTGGTTCTACGGTTGAACCCATGGATTTTGACGCTGATGGCGACACAGATCTGTTGATCACGGCACGTCAAATTCCTGGACAATATCCGAGTCCAGCAAGCTGTGTTCTCTTGGTCAACGAATCCGACAAGGAAGAAATTATTCTTAGAGATCGAACGGAGGAATTAGCGGACGAATTATTGAATATTGGTTTGGTCACCGATGCAGAATGGACAGATTATGATGGAGATGGAGATCAGGACATCATCTTGGTTGGAGAATGGATGGAGATTAGCATTTTTGAAAATGAGGGCGGATCATTTAACAAAGTGACTAATACTGTTTTTGAAGATAAAACTAGAGGCTGGTGGAATGCTATTGAACAGGCAGATTTCGACGGGGATGGAGATTTTGATTTTATCTTCGGTAATCTGGGTAATAACTACAAATACAAGGCAAATCAAACACAGAGTTTTGATGTTTACGCCAGTGATTTCGATGAAAATGGTAAGCAAGACGTTGTTCTTGGATTTTACGAAGAAGGGGTACAATATCCCGTTCGAGGGAAGCAATGTTCTTCAGAACAGATCCCGACGATCAAGAAAAAGTATACGAGTTATGATGCTTTTGCTAAAGCCAGTCTAGATGACATTTATACGAGTCATAAACTTAAAAAAGCGATTCATTACGAGGCACGTGAATTTAGACATATGTATGCGGAAAATCTGGGTAATGGTCAATTTAAACTTATTCCTCTACCGATTGAAACCCAAATTGGTACGATCAATGCGATTCAATCTATCGACGTTAATAAAGATGGATTTTTGGATGTTGTTTTAGCGGGCAATTTATTTAACGCAGAAGTCGAGACGCCAAGGAGTGACGCCTGTTATGGCTGGGTGCTAATGAATGACCAAAAGGGCGGATTTGATTTTGTTTCACAGCAGGAAACGGGATTTTATATTCCATATGAAACGAGAAAGATAGGATTAAGCCGTTCTGGAGGAAAGGAAAAGCTCTATTTCGCTAATAATAATGCACCTTTACAGATATATGAGCTCAGGCCGCGGCATATTAATTAGGTTTTCTTGGATTGGTCTATTCATTTTGACAGGTATCGTATATTCTTGTAGAAAGGAGACAGTATCAGATCCTGCCACACAGAAAATGATTGATTATCTCTCATTGAAACGAGATTCAGCACAATTATCTACAGCGTTTCCATATTTTACGGATAGAATGTTGGCTGAGTTGAGTCGGTCTATTAAGGGGCTTACGCCCAAAATGGCAGGCCATAAAGTGTTGGATTACGCCTTAGTTCTTATATTAAATGGGCAAAATGTACAAGCTAGAGAACAGCTATTAACTTTTTTAGATGCGATTCCAAATGGAGAACAGGTCAATAATTACACTGCCAAGTATTATCGTGTCTTGGCTTTGGCCTGGATACGAGAAGCGGAACAAACAAATTGTATTCAAAATCATAGCGCAGAGGCATGTATCGTACCATTGGAAGGGGAGGGTGTACATCTACAAAAAACACCGGCATTAGAAGCCATTAAAATTTATGAAAAACTATTGGCTTTCAACAGCCATGATTATCAATCCAGGTGGTTTTACAATATAGCACACATGGCTGTTGGTACATATCCAAATGGTCTTGATGAAAAATATGTATTAAATGCTGCTCCCCTGAAAAGGCAACATGATTTTCCAACGTTCAGAAATGTGGCTATGTCCAGCGGTGTTGGTACCAGAAATCATGCAGGAGGCGTTTCTATTTTTGACTTTAATAATGATGGACTGGAAGATATTTTTACGAGCTCGTATGGATTGGCAGATCAGTCCACCTTATATTTAAATACGGGAAAGGGGAACTTCGTAAATTATACCGAACAAGCGGGAATTCTTGGTTTAGTCGGAGGCTTAAATTGTATTCATGGAGATTTTAATAATGATGGTTTTATTGATGTATTTATAGCCCGAGGGGCATGGTTGTCGAATAATGGGCATATTGCGAATTCCCTATTAATCAATGATCAAGGAAAGCGTTTTGTTGATAGAACTGAATCCGCTGGATTGCTTAGTTTTCACCCAACTGGTGCCATCGCCTGTGCGGATATAGACTTAGATGGAGATCTTGATATTTTCGTGGGTAATGAAAGTTCGAGAGACTTGAATGCTAGCGAAATGTTCTTGAATGATGGGACCGGAATCTTTAGCAATAAAGCGAGTGCTCTGAATCTGGAAATAGATCAATTTGTAAAAGGCGCTGTGTGGGGAGATGTCAATAATGATATGTATCCAGATTTATTCGTATCCTGTTATGGATCGAATAATCGCTTATATATCAACAAAGGCATAGATGATACGGGAAATGTGCATTTTGAAGAAATTGTTCAGTCCGCGGGTGTTTCAGAGCCCTTATATAGTTTTACTACATGGTTTTGGGATTACAATCAGGATGGGCATCAAGATATATTCGTTTCGGGCTATGATAACCGGGAGCCACATTTTATTAGTGATGAAATTGTCAAAGAGATTTTAGGTGAACAGACCAAGGGAACCTATCCGAAATTGTACAGAAATGAAGGGGATGAAACATTTACGGATGTAACGGATTCGCTTGGCCTAAATCGATTGATCTATATGATGGGAGGAAATTTTGGCGATTTGAATTCGGATGGATATCCTGATTTTTACGCTGGTACTGGAGAATTCAACATCTGGGCTACGATACCCAATAGGATGTTTCAAAATATGGAAGGTGGATTATTCAGGGAGGTAACGACGGAAGGTGGTTTTGGGCAGATCCAAAAAGGACATGGTGTGGCCTTTGCAGATTTGGATAATGATGGAGATCAAGATATATATCATCAGGTTGGAGGCGCGGTTCAAAGTGATGTTTTTCATAATATGCTATTTGAAAATCCAGGATTCGGGAATCAATGGATTAAATTAAAGTTACATGGAACAACCAGCAACCATTCAGCGATCGGTGCTGCTGTAGAAATTCATGGTTCTTTGGGCTCCGACCCACAGAAGATCGTTTACGCCCAGATCAATACGGGAGGATCCTTTGGTGCGAATAGTTTATTCCAATCTATTGGACTTGGAAAGATGGAATCTATTGATAGTATGTTAATACGCTGGCCCCATCAATCAAAACCTGATCAATGGTTTTATCATGTAGATTTGAACAGTAGTTATGAAATAATAGAACCTGATTCAATGAAGAAATTGCCTCAAACTTCCTTTACATTTTCGAAAGAAAATCATCATCACCATTAGATAGATATAGAGCTACTTTTGTTTTGCTGATGAACTATTGTAAAGCAATCCATCTACTAGTCGATCTGAATAGAAGCGTTAAAAATTCATTAATTCCTGTCGCACATCTTGATATAAAAGGTGATATGATGTATTTTAAAGTGTATTAATAAGTCTATCGGTATGAAATATATTATTCCAATGATACTTTTGAGTATGGCTCATGCACATGGCCAGAAAGTCTTTGAAGTTTCTTATGAATCCCGAGCAGATATTACGGTCTTCGAAGTAGAATATGAGTCTCAGGCAGATTTATTGGTTTACAAAGAAGAATACGAGTCGCGGGCCAAAGGCAACGAAGGCAACTGGTTTTTTTGTGATTACGAAAGCCGAGCGGATAAAAGTATTTATTTTGTTCAATACGAATCTAGGGCGGATCTCAAAATATATTTTGTAGATTATGAAAGTCGAGCAGGGTGGCGAACCAAGTCTAAAAAGAGTCTATTAGATTAATTCCTACGTCGACGTTTCTTTTTTCTCTTTACTTTGAATAAATCTTTTAGATCCCGTTCTACCTGTTTTTTAAAGGCGTCAAAATCTGTTTGACGTTTCTTTTTCGTTCGACGCGTTCTACTTGGCGGTCTATGTTTTCTTTGAGACTGCCAATCATCTTCTGGATAACTGCGATGATCATTTCCAAAAATGATATCAATTAAGTCATCTTCGAAATTATTTCTAGAGGCGTAAACGGCCTCGAAATCTCCTGGATTTTCTTGTAAATAATCATATTCTTCTTGACTGATGGAATCCGGACACATCGTGGGGATATCGGCAATTAGTGGCGTCGGTCTATAGTTTTGTGAAGCTGCAAATTCGAAAAGTGCCCCGACCATCGGAAGAGCAGTACGTCCACCAGACCCTGTACCAAGATTTCTAAAATGCATCCCTCTATTTTGGGCCCCGACCCAAGATCCTATCACTAAATCCTTGGTATAAGCAATAAACCATCCATCCGTTTGATTCTGGGTAGTACCCGTTTTTCCCATAACTTGGAAAGGAATATCATAATTATAGACTCGAGCGCCAGTACCTTCATTGGTCACATTGGCCATGATTGAATACAGGGCTTGATGTGATTCGGATTCAATAAAGTCAGTGTGTTCTTCTTTTGAAAATAAGACATTTCCATCTGCATCTTCAATGCGTAAGATCCCATATAATTCTGGGCTATCTCCACCATTTGCAATGGCAGAATAGGCTTTGACCATCTCGAAAAGGGATATATCTGCGGTACCCAATACCAAGGAAGGTACTGCGGGTAGTTTGGATCGAATACCGAGCTGTCTTGCCTTTTTTATGACTTTTTCCACGCCCGCATTGAACATCATTTGTACAGACACCGTATTAACAGATCGGGTCAATGCTTCATTCACAGATAGGTAACCGCCATATTTTCCATCCGAGTTTTCTGGAGTCCAATCTTTAAAATCCGTATAAACTCTTTTCTCATTGGGGAAATAGTCGCAGGCCTGTACGCCACCTTCTAAGGCGGTTAAATAGACAATCGGTTTAAAGGTAGAGCCCACCTGTCGCGGACTTTGAACATTATCCCATTGAAATTTACCAAAATCAATGCCACCAACATACGCTTGAATTTTTCCAGAGGCCGGTTGAACCGCCAGAATTCCAGTGTGCAAAAGTCCCATGTAATATTTAATACTATCGATCGTCGACATTTCTTTCTCGGTAGGTCCATTCCATGACCACACTTGTCTGGATTCTTTTTGAGACAAGAGTGCATCAATTTCTTCTGAGCTCTTTCCTGATTTTTTGTAGGCTTTATATCTCGGATTGTTTTTTAATTCAACTTTGAAATGTTTTTCTTTTGGACCATATTTAGCACCATTTTTCCAACTACGATCAAATATATCCTGTAGTTTTTTCATATGGGATTGCATGCTCTGTTCGGCGGCTATTTGCATGGTGTAATCCAGGGAAGTATATATTTTTAAACCGTCTCGCTTAATCTCAAAAAGCTCATCATTTTCCTTAGGGTGTTCTTTTGCCCAAGTTTCGAACTCCTGCTTGATAAAATGCTGAAAATATCGAGCTAATCCTGTGGCTTCCGACACGGATTTATAATTGAGTTTCAATTCCGTTTCCTTGGCTTGAATAAATGCTTCCTCTTCGATAAAACCATATTTTTTCATTTGAGAAAGTACGGTATTTCGACGTTTTGTACAGCGCTCTGGATGTTTGCGAGGAGAATAATAGCTTGGTGCTTTTAATATACCTACCAAAGTAGCTGATTCTGCCAAATTCAATTCGGAGGGATGCTTGCCAAAAAAGCGGTTGGACGCGGTGGATAATCCAAAGGCACGCTCTCCGAATGAAACAGTATTGGTGTACAGTAGAATAATTTCATCTTTGGAATAAACCTTCTCTAATTTTTGAGCAATGCAGATTTCTCTAAATTTATTCATGACTAGGCTCAGGGCCCAAAAACGCTTTCTTTTGTACAGGTTCTTGGCCAACTGCTGCGTGAGGGTGCTCCCACCTCCGGAGCGATCCCGTTGAAGTAATATAGTTTTGAAAAACACCCGTCCCAAAGCCCGATAATCCACCCCATGATGTTTATAAAATCGAACGTCCTCTGTGGCGATTAAAGCATTTTTAAAATCGGTTGTTAAATCTTCTGGATGTAATTCCCCTCTATTTTCATCATAGAATTTACCAAATAGGGTGCCGTCTTTCGCATATATTTTTGTGGCAATAGGATTGTTGATACTCAATAAGGTTTCTTCTGACGGGAGATCTGTAATGATACTCCATTTGACAGAAAGGAATAATGTCATAATGGATAAAAATCCTGCCAGTATACAAAACGAAGCTATAATAAGCACCTTTTTTATTAGGCTAAAAGCTAGGAATTGATGATATAATTTTTTGATGACCTGCATGCAAGTAAGGTTGAACAGAAGAATAACTGCTATTCATAGCTCAAATATTGTTTACTACGAATCTAAATTTAAAAGGACCCGAGATCATGATGTTTTTTTTAATACATATTTTCTTGAATCGGAGACAATAATCGCGATTTTTTTTGGTTCAATCTATATACATCCACACTTTAGAAATATAATAATCATGAAGAAATTTATTACCTGTATTATTTTCCTTTTCTATCTTTCCTTTGCTTATACACAAGAAATTGAATCTCATTTTGTCTATTTCGATAGTGATCAATCTCAATTGAATGATGATGCCCTAGATTTGATCGAAAATCTGTCGATTCGATGTGCGTCACTTTCCGATTATTCGATGGAAATCATAGGACATACCGATGAAGATGGAACACATTCTTATAATGATGTTTTAGCAAAAAAAAGAGCCAGTAGAGTAGAAGCTCATTTGATGGGAATGGGCGTTCCTGCAGAACGCATGACCGTACAGTCTTACGGAGAACAACAACTATTATCCTTTGAGTATTTGGATCAAGAAATATCAAAATCAAAGAATCGAAGGGTCGAGATTATTCTTTCTTTTGTCGTGCTTGAAAGTATGGAGGATCTATTAACTCATTTGGAGACCGATCCCGTGCAATTTTATAGCTTGTATAGTGAGGAAACGATCGATTTGTTGTTGTCCCATGGAACAGAAATAAAAATACCAGCGAATGCTTTTGTATTTGAAAATGGACTTCCTGTTGAAGGAATGGTTGAGTTAGAAATTAAGGAGGCCTTTAATTACAATCAGTTTTTACAACACGATCTTACTTGTATGAGTGATGATCGATTACTTGAATCGGGCGGAATGCTTTATGTAGGGGCAACAGCTGGAGGAGAGAAGATTCGACTGAAAGAAGGCACCGAAATGGAAATACGCTATCCATTGCAAGATGTGAAAGAAAATATGGAATTGTTCTATGGGGAATCTACAGGCCTTGAAGAACCGGTGAATTGGGCCGTCGCAGAGCAACCTGTGGGCATCACCATGAGTTCTGCAGGAATAGATACAGATTGGGACTGGAGTCCAATACTGGAGGTAGAGATTGAAAAAAAGGATTATCCAAGATTTTCAGTGCGACGGATGCGCGCAAAACCTACTAAACCAAAGGCACCCTATGAACCTAGAAAGCCCGTGCTTCAGAAAAAAGAAAATATACATGTACCTCTAAGCAGATGGCAAAAGTTCATGTATTCTGATCAAAAAATAATGACTCTACGAGACGAGAAATTTAATCAGCATGTGGATGATTTCAACAAAGCGATGGCGAAGTATGAACGTAAATATGATGTATATGAAAAGGCAAAAGACGAATATGAAATAAATCTGCAATCCTATTTTTCCGATGTAAAGGAATGGAAGAACGAAGTTCAGTTGAAATTTGATGAGATTCAGAAGTATCAAGAAGAATATAGAAACTATAACTACCATATGAGTGGATATCATGCCTTGCGATTCTTGAACATGAAAAAGGACAGTTTGGATCAGGAAAAATTAGAGGCTATGTTTTCGTTTCTTTTATATTCTACACCTGAGAGTAATTCCATCCCATTCTATCAAAAGGTGTTTGGCAAGAAATTTCGTAGCATATTTCGGGAGGCAGATTTAAATTATAGATCGAGCTATAATAGATATGAGCAGAATTTGTCACCAGAGGTCGCGGAATTGAGGACAAAATTCAATCAGGAAAGACGAAAACATATTTTTTTGAATAAGGAACGAATTTCCAGTAGGGATCTCGGTAATTATACCATGACTTCCGCTCAATTAGGATGGATTAATTGTGATCGATTTACGAATTATACAGGCGAACGCAAACAAGTTGCCGTAAACTATCAACCAGGCGAACGTTATTATCTGGTATTTAATGATATCAAGTCCATGATACAACCGAGACGTGAAGGGGACCGCTTGGTTTTCAACAATATTCCAAAGGATATGAAAACCACTTTAGTCGGATTAAAAATAGAAAATGAACAAGCCCAGTTGTATTATGAACATGTGCCTTTTGAAAAGGAGGTTTCCTTGCAACCTCAATTTAAATCTGCAACGATTTCTGAAATACAAGAAGTGATGCAATCCTTGGAAGGGTAGAAGTTGACATCCATGAAGTGAGTCTTGAATTATTATATTTAGAGGAATTACTAGTTATTAGTAATTCCTTTTTTATGAAGCTATAAATCGTGATAATTCTTGGTTGTTTGGAATTCGACAGGTCTTTCTTGGAGCGGAGATACGATAGCGGTTGATTGCAATGAAATTATATACTGTATTGCGAAGGAATCTAGGCAGATGTCGGAACAAGGAGAATACACGAATCCAAAATCCATCCAAATGTTGTGCTAAGCGGAATACAGCATCTGATTTGCTATATACTTTTCCATTGTCATAAAACACCAAGGACTCTAATTGTCTAGCATCTATTTGATGTTTTGATAAGAAGGCGATGGCAAAATCAGATTGCAAGGCGGCAAAATAAATATCTTGATGGACATTTTTTCGAATCGTGAAATCTACAGAACGATTACAAATCGAACATACGCCATCAAAGAATAATATTTTTGATGGAATATTCGATGGAGAGGACATTATTTAAAGTTGAAGGTATAATAGACCGTATAAAAATAGCCCATATCGACGCGTTTGTCATTGTTCTTAAGCTCAAAATTGATCTCTACAGGTTCTTCGTCTTCTCTTTCTTTAGAATCGAAAACGATATGAAAGCTACCTTCTTCTCCCGGTTTGATTTTAGCGTCTTCATCATATTCCAACTGAGAACAAGAACAAACATCAAAAAATGAATATTCAATCACCTCATCACTGATGTTTAGGAAGCGAAAGGTCATTTCAGGAAATGATCCTTTTTCTATGCTGCCAAGTGGGATGGTCGATTGTTCGAAGACTAATATTTCACCAGCTTCTTTGGCTTGATGGATCATTTCTTCAGAATATCGTTCATTTGATTGGGCGGATACTCCCGAAAATCCAACGAATAAGAATGAAAATAATGCAAGTAATCTGTACATGATAATAGTATTCAACAACTAATGAACGAATGATTGAATTATAAAGTTTACAAAAAAAGTCCATCTTATCTTCAATCTTTGATAAGATGGACTCTTTAACATTTTATTAAGCGATTTTATCCAATTCGCTTATTGTGCGCTTTTTGTCATTCTAAAACTTCTAAATTGTTCGTCGATGCTCACTTTGACAAAATAAACACCATTGATCAATGCATCGGTTGAAAGGACAGCTTGATCTCCCTCTTTTTGTAGAACATACTCCATAGGTTGGCCAAGAATATTGAGTACTTCAATGTTCGCATCGTGATTATCCAATCCTTCAATAATAATTTGATTGTTAAATGGATTCGGATACATTTTTATTTGGGCGAAAGCCTCATCATGTAAACTGTTGAATACATCAATGAAGGTGCTCAGCACTTGAGTACAACCTGTAGAATCGGTCACGGTTAGTTCATATTGACTAGATGGGAAATTGATCAAATCCTCGTCGGTACTAACCACCTCACCATTTTCTGTCCATTCAAAGGTATATGGTCCTGTTCCACCTGTCACGGTGACGTCAATGAATCCATCGCTTTGACCCGGCATTTCATCTCCCTTATCTACCTCTGTAATAATGATTTCGTCAGGTTGATCAATCGTAATTTCTAATAGAACCTCGCAACCTAAAGAATCAAATATATTGACGGTGTAATTACCGGCGCCTAATTCGCAGATATTTTCTGGGAAAATAGTAAATGGAGGAATTCCATCTATAATATCAAGATCGATACATCCATCGGAGGCTCCGAAACAACTAGCATCTGTTGTTTCATGCTCTACTACCAAACTTGAAACGATATATTCTCGTTCATATATACACGTAGTGCTATTTCCGCAAGCATCTACGATCTGAAATGAATCAACATATATTCCAGAGGTATCAACGGTATATATGAGTGTCACCATAGTATCATTGAATTCCGTACAATTATCTTCAATAGATTCTCCAGAAATAGTAAAATTGTGAAATATTACACCGGGACCACATTGTACAAAATCAACTATGAATATGGAATCAGGACAATCAAATACTGGTGGAATCGTATCATAGACGGTATACGGAACGACATCCATATCAATGATTTCATCGTAATTGTAAATATCGACGGTCACACCACCTGGGCCGATATCCGAACAATCTAGTAAATCACCAGGATATACAACATACAGCGAATCTTCACATCCACCTACTAAATTCGATATCCCTTCCATGATCGCTGGAGCATTTCCTTCATCATCGAGATAGACAGATACTTCGTTGACCTCCCAACTGATTTCCTCTTCAAAATTTTCTTGCGTTTCTACATTGAAAATAGTTGTACAACCAAAATTATTGGTGACTGTCAAGCTATAGCTACCGGCTTCCAAACTATCAGCCAGATTGGTGCTGTCGCCGTTACTCCAAGCATAATCAAAAGGGCCATTGATGTTTTCATCGAGTATGATCTGAATTGACCCTAATGAATCTTCACAGCTGATCGCTTCATACAAGGTATCTAGGATCACGATTTCATCTGAATAACTGTCAATGGTGAAGAATACAGTGTCCGTGCAACCAAGACTATCGGCTGCCGAAACATAATAATTTCCCGCAGTAAGCCCGGAGATCATATCGCTCGTATCATTGGTGGACCAGATGGTAACAACATTCGTTCCTCCTGTAATGCTAACACTGGCGGTTCCGCTATTGTCACCTGGACATAAAGCATCCGTATAAGTTAGATCCAATTCGTAATCGCAGGTTTCTACCGTTAATTGGATCGAATCTTTGAACGTACAACCATTGATATCGGTAACAAGCAAACAATAAGAACCTACACCTACATTATTTAAGGTGTCGGTTTGGTTTCCTTCCCATTCAAGAATATAATTCGGTCCAGTACCACCAGATACATTGGCTGTTATACTACCATCCAAGCTCATTTCTGTACTTGGATATTCAATAATCACAAAATCGATCATGATGGGGGACGGTTCAGAAACGATGATCGTTGTGTCGGTAGCACAAGCACCACCGTCAGAGATCGTTACTGCATAACTACCTGCCTCTAAATTGTTGATCATGAGGCTGGTATCGCCGTTGGACCATTCTATGATTAGCGAATCGTTGATGGTTCCCGTATAGGTGATGGACGCTGTTCCGTCAGCACCACCGTTACAAGTAACATCCGTTGAAGAAGCAGAACTGATTTCTAAAGTACAATTATCTTCAACAGCAACGCTATCAATGATAGAGCAGTTATTGGAATCTGTAACGGTTACAATATACACGCCACTATTTAAATTGTTGATGAGACTATCCATAGAACCGGTGTTCCATAGATAGGTATATGGACTGGTTCCACCAGTGGGAGTGACAGCCACGGATCCATCTCCACCTTGTTCTACATGAGTCACATCAAAATTAAGCATGATAGCGTTTGGTTCATTTAAAGTGTAGTTGGCGATGCCTTCACAACCGTTGTCATCGATAACAGTTACACTATAATCTCCCGCTGCTAATCCTTCATTTAAGGCTGTTTGTACGCCGTTTGACCAGTTATAGCTGATAAAGTTTTCGACGACCTGCAAAGATCCGAAGAGACCAAAACACGGGATTGGTTCTGACTCGATAATCGTTACCGTTAACGGATCTGGTTCCGTAACAATAAATGCCTCTTGATGGATACAATTGTTATCATCAATGATAGTGGCAGTATAGGTGTCAGCCGTTAAATCGGTGATCGTGTTTCCACTACCACCATTGCTCCATGAAATACTTAGATTTCCTGTTCCGCCTTCTACAAAAATAGAAATACTTCCGTCAGAACCTCCGTTACATGTCACATTGGTAATAATGGTGTTATTTACGGTGATAGCTGGAGGAGCTAATACTTCGAACGTTTGTTCGAGAGTACAGGCATTGGCATCTGTTACAATAACCGAGTAGGCGCCTGGACACAAATCAGTAATGGGCAAAGTAGGAACATCGTTTCCATCTATACTATAGCTATATGGTGGACTACCGCCCGAAACGTCAAAATCTATAGATCCGTCACACTCATCTGGGCAGGTTGTAGCAGTGACGACTTCATTCGAAATCATAATGGCAGAAGGCGCCATAATTTCGAAGGTAGTTTCGTCCATTTCATTCAATGCATCGGTAACGGATACAGCATGCACTCCTGGACTCAACATAGATGCCATCATACCGGATTCTCCATTGTCCCATTGAATATCAAAAGGCGCTGTTCCTCCTGTAATCTCTGCCGTCGCTTGTCCGTCGGAAGCATCCGAGCAAGAAGCTTGAACGATATTGCCTACTGCAATCGAAACAGGCGGAGCGGGTGGGTTTTCTATATCTACTCGAAGGCTGGTCAAGCGGGTCAAATCATTGGCCGCTCCACTTCCATTACCAATAATACTTGATCCATAAAGAAATAGGGAGTCACCATCGGCGTAAGTACCATTATCTGGAGCCGTCCATTCGACGGTCCAACTAACACTTGGGTTTCCACCAAAAGCTACTGCTGGTGCATGTTCGTGATAATCTTTACCACCAGAACTCGCAATCGTAGAGTTCGCACTTGGATTGGATAAGGTTCCAGTATTTGCATTACTCTCGTCAATGGCAACCATTTGGAATCCAGCACGCACGGCATTTAAAGCTGGATTGTTTACGGTGACTGTGACCGTATAGGTAGAGCCTGCCAAGACAGTATTTGGAAGACCTGTAATGTCCATAGAACCATTTAGAGAAGTACTTCCTGGAGGGGTGTGACACCCGGCACAAGTGCCTTCTCCGGGAGCACCGGTTCGACCGTTTGGAGGATTTGAACTGAAGCTAAAAATGGCGATACTTGCCAGAAATAAGAATAATATGCTATAATTAATTTTCATAATTGGAATTTTCGTCTAATTGCTTGATGCCCTGAATGATGATTTTGTTGCCTATAGAATTGTCGTATAAACTTTAAAATAAAAAAGGTTGCAGAAATCAATTCTGCAACCACTAATATAATATTATAAATAGCTATCATTTATTCCTTAACAAACGAAATAACACCTTGATGTTCTGCCTGTACCATTTGTAGGTAATAGCTTCCGCTTGAAAGGCCGGAAACATCGATAGTAACGTTTCCTTGGGCAAAAGAAAATTGTTGAACCGCTTGTCCGACAGCGTTATATACAGTCATTTGAGTGGCTTCGTTTCCATGTTTTCCTAAGTCTACATTCAACATATTGTTCGTTGGGTTTGGAGAAACGGATAAAGTTTCAAATGAGCTATCACTCGTGTTTAATACAGCTTGAGGTACAAGTACTGCATTGATAACATGTACAACGCCGTTATCAGCTTCGATATCCGCAATCGTAACTTGTGCATTATTTATAAATACACCGTCTGCATTAATAGTAACCGTCACATCCTGACCCAATACCGTTTCAATCACTTGCCCATCAGAAAGATCGGTAGACAAAGCACTACCTGCTACAGCGTGGTACAGCAATACATCTTTTAGTTTACCGGTAGGATCAGCTACCAATTCATCAATGATGGCTTGTGGGACAAGCGCAAATGCTTCATCCGTTGGTGCGAATAGAGTAAAAGGTCCTTCTCCTTGAAGAGTCTCTACTAATTCTGCCTGAATTACTAAACTTTCTAATGTATTGTGTGCATCTGAATTCACAACTATATCAACAATGGTGTTGGCTGTAGGAAGTAAAACTTGATCGATCACATGTACAACACCGTTTTCTGCCACGATATCCGTAATGACAACTTTGCTGTCATTGATGAAGACGCCCTCTTCGTTAATCGTTACTTCAATATCTTTCTCCAATAGAGTGCTGAACACTTGTTCATTGGAAAGATCGGAAGAGAATGCTTTTTCAGACACGACGTGATATTGAAGAATTTCTGTTAGCTCTCCACTTGGGTCATCCAATAATTCTTGTAATTTACCGTCTGGCAATAAGTCAAAGGCAGCATCCGTCGGAGCAAAAACAGTAAATGGACCATCGCCACTTAAAGCATCCACCAATCCAGCTTCAATTACAGCTGTTTCCAATGTATTGTGGTCTGGAGAGGCAACAACGATGTCTACAACAGTCGCAGCTGGAGGTAATAGCACAGCATCGATTACATGTACCACTCCATTATCTGCCTCAATATTCGCAACACTAACAGCGATTCCATTAATAAACACGCCATTAGCATTGACGGAAGCTGTCACATCTTTGCCGAAAAGAGTGGTAATCTCCTGCCCATTACTTAAATCGGTTGATTTAGCTGCTACTCCAGCTACCGTATGATACGTCAGTATATCAGCCAATAAACCTGTAGGATCTTGTAATAATGCTTCTAATTGTCCCTCTGGCAAAAGATCAAAAGCTGCGTCGGTTGGAGCAAATAAGGTAAATGGTCCTTCTCCAGAAAGATCATCTGCTAATTCAGCTGCTAAAACAGCAGTTTCTAAGGTATTGTGGTTATCGGAGTTTACCACGATATCTACAATCGTATTAGCAGCTGGCGGCAATAATACAGCGTCAATAACATGTACTACACCATTTTCTGCCAAGATATCTGTAACAGAAACTTTACTATCATTGATGAACACACCTTCGTCGTTAATGGTCACTTTTACATCATTTTCTAATAATGTGGTGATTTCTTGAGCATCCGATAAGTCTGCTGCAAAGGCCTTTGTATTGACGACATGATATAATAGTATATCGGTTAAATCTCCAGATGGATCATTTAATAGTTCCTGTAGTGTACCTTCTGGCAATAGATCGAAGGCAGCATCCGTTGGTGCAAAAACAGTAAATGGACCTTCTCCACTTAAAGCGTCCACTAAACCAGCTTCAATAACGGCTGTTTCCAGTGTATTGTGATCTGGAGAATTAACAACAATGTCTACGACATTAGTAGCTGGAGGTAATAATACAGCATCTAAAACATGCACAATACCATTTGATGCTTCGATATCCGTTACGCTGACGACCATTCCATTGATGTATACACCGTTTGTATTGATGGAAACATTTACATCTTTTCCAAGTAGGGTATTAATGGACTGTCCATTGCTTAAATCTCCAGAACCAGCAGCAACGCCACCTACAACGTGATAAGTAAGTATATCAGCCAATGCTCCTGTGGGATCTTGCAACAATGCTTCCAATTGACCTTCTGGCAATAGGTCAAAAGCAGCGTCCGTTGGTGCAAAAACAGTGAAGGGACCATCTCCTGATAAATCATCAACTAACTGAGCCTCGATGACAGCTGTTTCTAAGGTGTTGTGGTTATCGGAGTTTACGACAATGTCGACAACCGTTTGAGCTTCTATTGTGAAAGGAAGCATCGTCATTAGTAAAAGTAAAATTCTAACAATCATTATAATAATAGATTTTGTAAAGGTGGTAATATAACCGTGCGATAAATCGCATGTAAAATCGATTATTATAACTCAGCACAAGGGCCGTGGTTTAAAATTCTGTTTAACTTTTGACGATAAAAAGTTAAACATATCTTCTATCTTACTTAATGATAATTTCTAGAAAAGTGGATGCAGCAATTTAATATGTTCGTGCATATTAATAGTTGCCGACTACTTTTTCAAGTCTTTTATACTCTCTATTTCGTAGTCTGATTTTTCCTTGACTTTGGTTTCTTGACTAAATAATGATTCAACAAAAGCCGTTTTATTGAAAATCTGTAATTGATCAATGCCTTCTCCAACACCTATAAATCGAATCGGGATTTTAAATTGATCAGAAATTCCGATCGCCACGCCACCTTTCGCGGTACCATCCAGTTTAGTAAGAGCGAGAGAAGTAACATTTGTCGCTTCAGAAAACGCTGTAGCCTGTTCAATGGCATTTTGCCCAGTAGTAGCATCCAACACCAATAATACCTCGTGCGGAGCACCTGGTAATTTCTTGTCGACAGAATTTCGAATTTTAGTCAATTCGCGCATCAAGCCGATTTTTGTATGTAAACGTCCAGCGGTATCGATGATCGCAACGTCTATTCCATTATTGATGGCATATTGTGTTGTTTCATAAGCCACTGCTGCTGGGTCCGTATTCATTCCTTTAGAAACAAAATGCGTATCCGCCTTATCCGCCCAGATTTTTAATTGATCCACCGCTGCTGCTCGATAGGTGTCACCAGCTCCTAATACAACCGTTTTACCTGACTTTCTAATCGCATTCGAAATTTTTCCTATGGTGGTTGTTTTACCTACACCATTGACACCGACTACTAAAATAACATGCGGTTTGCCATGATCGGCAGGTAAGTAGTCATCGTGATCTGCGGTATTATTTTCTGCAAGTAATTGAACAATCTCATCTTTCAAGATAGAGTTCAATTCGTTGGCTCCTACATATTTATCCCTAGCTACACGCGCTTCGATTCGTTCTATGATCTTTATAGTAGTGTCCAAACCTACATCTGATGAAATAAGGATGTGCTCTAATTCATCCAGAACCTCATCATCCACGGTAGATTTGCCAGCTACCGCTCTAGAGATTTTGCTAAAAATATTGCTTTTCGTTTTTTCAAGCCCCTTATCTAAATCCTCTTGTTTTTCCTTTGTAAAAAACTTCTTAAAAAATCCCATATAGTATAATTGTAAAGCTTATTAATTTGCTCAGTAAAAGTAACCAAAATATTGAACATATAGTTCGCTTTGATTTCAACATTAGCTTCTAGAATAACACGTTGTCAAAGAGGGGAGAGGTACGAAGCTAGTTTTGACAAGTCTATCAAAAAGTAAAGGCATGCTGAATAATCAACATGCCTTAATCTATCATACAATCTTTCTAATTATTGTTGTATACGTACGGTGAGAATTTATTTATTCTCCGCTAAGTATTCTTTCACTTTTTCTTTGTGAACCATTACGTTTTTGTACGTGTATTTTCCAGTCTTAGGATCTTTTGAACTAGTAACTACTTTTACGTAATCTCTACCTGAACCAGCATTTGCAGCTCTTTTTCCTACTCTGGAGTTTTTGGATACTTTAGCCATAATTATTTAATTTCTTTGTGAACAGTCATTTTCTTCAAAATGGGATTGTATTTTTTCAATTCCATTCTGTCCGGAGTGTTTTTTCTATTTTTCTGTGTAACATATCTAGAAGTTCCAGGTTGTCCAGAAGCTTTGTGCTCTGTACACTCCAATATAACCTGGATTCTGTTACCTTTTGATTTCTTTGCCATTATATTCTATTCTCTGATTGTCTAATTATTATAGTTTTGCTCCTACGTCAAAACCTTTTCTCTTACATTCAGTAAGGTAAGCATGAATTCCATTTTTGTTGATCGTTCTCAATGCTGTAGAAGATACCTTCAATGTAATCCACTCCTCTGTTTCAGGAATATAAAACTTTTTCGTATGAAGATTTGGTAAAAATCTTCTTTTCGTCTTACGGTTTGAGTGAGAAACATTGTTTCCACTAATCGGCCGCTTTCCAGTTAATTCACAAACTCTAGACATTGCTTTAGGTTTATTATTATTCTATTTTTTCAGTGACTCCGGAAGGGTTCGAACCTTCAACCTCCTGATCCGTAGTCAGGTACTCTATCCAGTTGAGCTACGGAGCCAATCTACACTTCCATTCCTATCACCTCTTAAATTCAGAGCGCAAAGATACATGCTATCTTGGGATTAAACAAGCTATTTTTATTTTAATTATCCCTTGAAAAACTTTAATGCTACTCTTTTTTTACCCTGTGCCAAACTGATAAAATACATGCCAGGAATCAAAAACTCAGCATTTATGGTCACTAGAGGCTCTTCATACAAGGGGTAATTCATCACTCTTGACCGCATTTTTTGACCTAAAATATTATATATTTCTACATATATTTCTTCCCGAGGATCAGCAGAAAATTCGATCGTAAGTTCATTTTCGACCGGATTCGGATACAATTTTGTGATTTCTATTTCTTCCGCGGTGCCTCCACAAAACAAGGATAACTCAATCATCGTATTATATACATTAAGTCTTGTCTCTGATTTGGTCAATCCCTTCATGCTTTCTAGCCGATCTCCGCTATGTACGATGATTTGAGCCAGACTATCCACTTTTGACGGATTTTCCTTAAAATACTCAATAAATTCAGCACATGGAATAGAATAGAGGAGCCCAATCGCACCAGCGACATGTGGTGTCGCAGCAGAAGTCCCTGGAAAATTACCATAACCACTAGACAATACGGGATCAACCGTAAACGCTTCTTCTCCAGGAGCTGCCAAATCCACATTTTCTCGACCAAAGCCAGCTTCTGCTAGTGCATCATCTTCATCGGTTGAAGTTACCGCTATTAAGTATTCACTTTCGCATAAGGAAGGAATGTCTCCATCATTATCAATATTTACTGTGGAATTTGGTACAGCGACTACATTCAAAATACCTTGTTCTCCCATGATATCATACATATCACACCATGGTCGATAATCATCCGGCCATGCATTGGAAATACCTGCCGAGAAATTACAAGAGACTATAAATGCTCCTTTATCACCATCACTATTATTATATAGCTTGCGCAAGTCGGCAATATAATTATATGCTTCGATGACATCTGCAATGGTTAATCCTTCACTGATGGGAAGTACTTTGACATTCCAATTTACACCGGTTACACCGATGCCATTATCTCCTTCCGCTCCGATAATCCCCGCTACCGATGATCCATGTGATTTAAAAGGATGTACATCCGTACCTGTTTTGGGATTCAATCCTTGGGTGTCATCTTTGTATCCGTTTTCGTCATCATCATTTCGGAAGGTACTGTTGTATCCAGCATCACCGGGTTCACGCCCCATGTTGTCTTCATCAATAAGGCCATCACCATCATCATCCACACCACAATCCCCAGGGCAACCATCTTCGTTCATATCACCGGGTTGATCATGCGGATTATTGTACCAATTGGCAATCATGTCCTCATGATTGATGTCATAACCATCATCTAATACGGCCACTACGATTTCATCTCCGAGCATCGTGGTCCCTCCAGTCGTAATATCCCAAGCCTGATTTAAACCGATTTTATCCATGGTCCATTGAATACCATATTTCGGATCATCTGGACTTTTTCGTAATTCGACCGCCTCATTTTTGAAAGTCAACTGGACGATATCTTGAGCTAAAAGATCTTGCATGACAGCCACTCGTTGATGAGAAGCAGCGGTTTGTAATAAAAATAAAGGCTGAGATTGAGATAATTTACGTTGAATCGATACGGAAGGAAATTGACTACTTATCAGTCTTTCCAAAGCATGAATCCCGTACGAATCCTTTAATTCGATAACGAATTGTCGGTCGATATCCTCCGCAACACGCTCGGTCTGAGCATAGACCATCGGACTTAGAAAAAGCAGGGAGGAGATCAGGTAAATTGTAAATAATTTCATCCTTTGATATTAATAATTCATGACACAAAGCAAAAATAAACCTTGTTGAGTCAATAACGTAAATATTACATTTATATATTACCAAAGTAGCTCAATTGTTCACATTAAGTCGTTCAGATTATAATATGGATCATTTTTATAAGGGCGTCCGGGCCCTACGTCCATGGCTCCCTTTTCGGTCGGTCCTTCGGACTTTCGCCAGGCGGCGAAACCATTCCCATCGGTGACGCAACAAGAGCACTTTTATTACCTCTAGTAGTTACGTCAATCAAGAAGCTTGATAATAGAAGAAGATTTAAGATAACTGTGTAGGTGTCTATTTCTATAAACAAGAAGAGGAGGTCTCTTGACAAAACCTCCTCCTTTTGAATTTGATTACTTTGATCTAGTCATTCTGAATGACTAATTTCTTGTATTCAATAGAATCTGTTACACTAACAATTTTTACGAGATATAAACCATTCGTAAGATTTGATACCTTAGAAAGAACGGCTTGTTTTTGTGGTTGGTCAGAAGCAATATCTTGACTAGTCAACAATTGACCATTCATATCATAAATATTTATTTGCTTCATCGGAGCAGAACTTTCTACATAAATGTTTGTACCTGCAATAGATGGGTTCGGATATATTCGAACGTCAAATTCAGCACCTTTGGAATCATCGAAAGATCGACCACCAATGACGTCATCGTCTTGCTTAGGCGTGCTATAAGTCGGTTCATCACAATAGTCACCTACAAATCGATATTCACATTCTCCTACTATTATGGTAAAGTCATACAATGAACTGCCAGTTTCTTCTCCATCTTCATCTCTACAATCATAATCAACTCGGTAAGAGAAACCTTCACAGTCGACACCCGTCCAATTGCCCCATTTATCAAGCGCATATGGTCCACATTCTACTTTTCCAATAGATTGCGTCGAAGTCTGTCCCGTTAAATTATCCTTAATAATTACGGTGCCCGAAGAATTTGGAACGGAAATTACGACTTCGTTACCTCCAATGCCTTCGAAAATTCCTTCAATAGCTGGAGCTGATTCCAAACACGCTACATCATCACATGGTTTCGGATAACTAAATGGAATAACCAGCGTACAACAAGCTTTATCTGTTTCGATGGTTAATTCGAGGTCTCCCCATTCGCAATCAGGATTCAACGCTTGAACGATTCCTGAAAACTGGACCTCTTCATTAACGATTTGATAATCAAATACGGCAATGTTTGTTGGGCATAAACCACCGGTTCCATTCGCTGAAATGGAAATAATTTCTGAACCGCTTAGTGCACTCAATTGCCCTTCAAATGGATAAGAAATCTCTCCATTAACAATCGAACAATCATCTGTTATATTCGCGAAGTCTAAATTAATTTCAGAACAATCGGATTCACAACAAGGAATATTATCAGACATGATCCAAATGTTATTGGTACATCCTTCTAATCGGATATCGAAGCTAACCATATCTCCATCACAAGAACATCCAAGGGATTCGAAGGTTAAGCTAATCGTTGTAATTCCGGATGGTTGCGAAATTTCAATGTTGGTTCCAATGAGTTTGAAATTATCTGAAGTCGAGTAGATCAGATCAATATCCTCTTCAGTCAATGATTCGTTGAATAGGACATCGATTTTAAATTGATGCCCCTCGTATGTACATTCAGGGAAGGCAGTATAACCGAATGGTTCTATTGCACAACAATCAATCACCTCAAAAGTGCCAATCACAGGAGTCCAGCCAATACAATTTGGCACATCCGATACACCAAAAGTTACTTGATATTCAAATCCTACGGGAAAATTGAAGTGCTCGGTCAGATCATAGGATGCTCCATCAAAACTGAAATTTTCTTGTTGTCCTTGCCAATTTTCGAAAGGTCCATTGGAACCAATAGGTCGACTTCTTACTCCAACGTGAAAACGATCACTTTGGTCAGCTGTTCCATGGAAGAAAATAGGATCTCCGAAGCAAAATGTTCCTAGATTGGTAACCTTATCGTTCGCACTTTTGTTAAAAATTACGGAAGCTTCGGTTTGACCATGAAGTCTGAAATCATCATTAGTTCCACTGAGATAGGACTCACCAACGAGTGTTGTGTGATTGGCATCATCTAGGGTCAAGACTGGTACGACGTCGTAGTATAGACCTGGTTCCAATCCTAGCGAAAACAATTCATCTGCATTAGGTGATGAATAGCAAAAGTTTCCATTGCTATCTACATCAACTTCTAATGTCAACCAAGCTTGATTGTCGCGTCCAATAATTAACTCAACCTTATCGAGTAATCCACAAGCTTCGACCGTCCCACAGATATTAATCTCACCGTCCATACACCATCTTTTAGGACCAATATGATCGATTTCGATGGTCGTCCCACAGAGATCGATATCGTCGATAGCGAAGTCACCGTTTAATTGAGGATTTGAAACCCCCATTGCAAATACGGAGCCACTCGATGAAGGATTTATAATCATCGTTTGACTCATCCATTCTGTAGTGTTTAAAGGAAGATCGACATCAGCTACAGCGAATCCTGACGAAGTTAGAATTACAGCCAACATGTTGATCGGTTCAGTAAAAGCTGGATGATTTAGATTTCCATGTCTTTGTACGTTTCTATACCGAAGAACATGTGGCGCAGCATTTAAAGTAAGCCCTTGTTCTGAATACACAAGTCTATCGGGTGGATTGCTGTTATCTTCATTCATAGACATACAGTTGCCAGGGGCGGGATCTATTGCATCAACATCTGGAAAGGCATCACACACTGCTTGTAGATTATCTCCAATTCGATAACTTGGATGTTCACAATCATCATTGTCTGATTCTTCATATCCGGTATTGATATTAGCAGCAGTAAATGGATCTCCATTTTCAAAATTTTCAAAAATAATCTGTTGTTGTCCAGAGGCTGAAATTGAAAAGCTGAGAAAAATGATCCACAAAAATTTGTTAAAATTATTCATAATGTAAATTTTATGATTAAAAAAAAGTTTGCGTAAAGTATTAACTGTGTATGTTTTGATCATCTGGTTTCTCTTCAATGCACGAACGCCAAGGCTGATTTATATCTGTATAAAGATGTCGAATTGAATTTGTGACAATACAGTGTTATTTTTTTTGGATTTTGCCCGACGGAAGAATAACAGTCGATATACTCTTGCGTCACCGATGGGAATGATTTCGCGGTTTAGCGAAAGTCCGAAGGACCGACCGAAAGGGAGTCATGGACGTAGGGCCCGGACGCCC
>JAHDFB010000040.1 GCA_020628475.1 Saprospiraceae bacterium
CGATACCATTCGAAACTTATCTATGGAAGCGCGTATGACCATCTGTAATATGAGTATCGAAATGGGTGCTCGCGGCGGTTTGATTGCTCCAGATGAAACAACATTCCAATATCTGGAAGGCCGTGAACATTGTCCTACTGGAGCTGAATTTGAAAGAGCGAAAGCTCATTGGAGAACCTTGTATTCCGATCAAGATGCAAAATTTGATCAGGAAATCAATATACAGGCAGAAGATATCGGACCGATGATTACCTATGGTACCAATCCGGGTATGGGTATGGCCGTAGATCAACAAGTCCCTGCCGATAGTAATGACAAAGCCCTAGAATATATGGGTATTGGTCAGCATGAGTCCTTGTTAGGCAAGGAAGTCCAACATGTATTTATTGGAAGCTGTACCAATTCTAGAATAGAGGATCTTAGACAGGTGGCTCAATTTGTAAAGGGGAAGCGCAAGGCAAAAAATATTTCAGCGATGATAGTGCCTGGCTCCAAACAGGTGGAAGCACAGGCAAAAGCAGAGGGCTTGGATAAAATTTTCGAGCAGGCTGGATTTGAGTTGAGAGAGCCGGGATGTTCGGCTTGTCTTGGCATGAATGAAGATAAAATACCAGCGGGAGAATACTGTGTATCTACCAGTAATAGAAACTTCGAAGGACGTCAAGGTGCTGGTGCAAGAACCATTCTGGCCAGTCCATTAACGGCAGCCGCGGTGGCAGTAGAAGGTAAAATTGTTGATGTAAGAAATTGGATGTAATGGAGAAGTTAATACATATACAATCGTCGGCGGTTCCGATGCCGATTGAAAATATCGATACCGATCAAATCATTCCAGCACGCTTTTTAAAGGCCATAACTCGAGAGGGTTTTGGTGATCATTTATTCTGTGATTGGAGATACGATAAGCAAAGTAATCCCATACAAGATTTTGTCTTAAATAACGATCAGTATACCGGAAAAATATTGATTGCTGGCAAAAATTTTGGTTGCGGATCAAGTCGTGAACATGCCGCTTGGTCTTTACATGATTATGGCTTTCGAGTGATCATTTCAAGTTTCTTTGCCGATATTTTTAAGTCGAATGCCTTGAATAATGGTATCCTTCCGATAACCGTTTCGGATGCCCAGCTGCATCATATATTTCAGTGTGTAGAAAAAGATGCTAAACACCAATTGGAAGTTGATGTACAGCATCAAACGCTGAAAGTAGATAATGAACTCACCATAGAGTTTGAGTTGGATGCGTATAAAAAAGAGTGTTTACTTAAAGGCTATGACGATATTGATTACCTGCTGAGTATTACAGATGAAATTGAATCTTTCGAAAAACAACAATTAGTATTTTGATTAAGAAATTAGAGCGTATCACCGTCTAAAAAGGAGATGGTATAGGACCAGAAGTAGTGCAAGAAGCCATTAAGGTGTTGGATGCCATTGCGGAAAAATTTCAGCACGATTTTCAATATGATTTTCAATTAATGGGAGCCGTGGCCATCGACGAAACAGGTGATCCACTGCCAGAAAAGACTTTAGAATCGTGTAAAAGAACGGATGCCGTATTATTAGGTGCCATCGGACATCCACGATTTGATAATAATCCAGGAGCGACGGTACGACCCGAGCAAGGATTGCTACGTTTACGAAAAGAATTGGGCTTATTTGCTAATGTACGTCCTGTGCGCATATTTGAACAATTAAAGCACCTTTCCGTGCTTAAGCCAGAACAACTGGAAGGCGTCGATATGGTTATTTATCGCGAGTTGACGGGCGGAATCTATTTTGGCGAAAAGAACAGAACACAAGATACAGCCTCCGATCTATGCTTATATCATCGACATGAGATCGAACGGATCGCAAGGTTGGCCTTTGAAGCGGCCATACAGAGAAGGGGCAAACTATGTTTGATAGATAAAGCAAATGTATTGGATTCTTCACGTCTTTGGAGAGAAGTACTTCAGTCGATGAGTACCGAATTTCCGGAAGTGATACTAGATTATATGTTTGTGGATAATGCCGCTATGCAGATGATTTTAAATCCGGCACAATTTGATGTGATCGTTACATCCAATATGTTTGGAGATATCATATCCGATGAAGCCAGTGTATTGGGAGGTTCTCTCGGTTTACTGCCGAGTTCATCAGCAGGAAATTTGACGAAATTATATGAGCCCTGCCACGGTTCTTATCCACAAGCAGCTGGTAAAAATATAGCCAATCCATTGGCAACTATACTATCGGTAGAAATGATGCTACGAGATTTCAATTTACTACAAGAAGCAGATGCTATTCAAGCGGCTGCGGAATATGTGGTACAACAAAATATTCTGACACCAGATCTTAATACAGAGAATCCAGTGACTTGTTCGGAATTAGGAGATGCGATGGCCAGTAGAATACTCAGTATGTAAATCAGACAAGCCGCCCTTTTTCCGAAATCCGTTCTCAATAGAAACAATTTTTTTCTATTTTGTACGCACAAAACGGAAAATACTATGGGATTAGCAGATTTGATCAAGGATAATGACACGATATTATTTGGGATAATTGCCGTCATTCTCGGAACGATCTTCTACAGCTCGAAATCGGAAAATAAGTTCTTACAGAAATTCTATAAATACGTACCTGTATTACTGCTCTGCTATTTGATTCCTGCAATGCTTAACTGGCCTTTGGGCTGGTTTGAAGCACACTGGTATTGGGATAAAGATATCCTAGAAATGGCTTCCTTGTTCAATGTCTCTATAGATCCCTCTATGAGTTATGAGGAAATCAATAAAGCATTAAAAGATGCCAATATTAATCCCAGTACATACGCCGGATTTCAAAACCACTCACAATTATACTATGTGGCATCGCGCTACTTATTACCGGCCAGTTTGATATTACTCTGTCTGAGCATAGATTTCAAAGGACTCATCAATCTTGGTTGGAGAGCGATTGTCATGTTCCTATCTGCTACGGTCGGAATTATCATTGGAGGACCTATAGCCTTACTTATTTTTACAGCACTTTTCCCGGATGCATTGGGAATATCGCCAGATGATTTATGGAGAGGTTTGTCAACGGTTGCCGGGAGTTGGATCGGTGGAGGGGCAAATCAAGCTGCCATGAAAGAGATATTCGAAGTCTCCGATAATTTGTTCGGATCTATGATTGTGATCGATGTGATCGTCGCAAATATTTGGATGGCATTCCTTTTATACGGGGCTAAAATTTCAGATAAGATTGACCATCGTCTTAAGGCAGATAATTCGGCCATTACCAGTCTCAAAAATAAAGTAGCGGATTACCGGGCTTCTGTTTCAAGGATGCCAACCACCAATGATATGTTTTATATTATCGGAATTTCTTTCGCTGGAGTGGGGCTTTCACATCTTTTATCGAAGGTGGTGGTTCCGATGTTTAAGAAGCATCAAGCATTCTTGACTAGTATACGACTTGATTCTTTGATGTCGGGATTTTTCTGGATGGTAGTATTTGCAACGACTATTGGGGTTGCACTTTCGTTTACGAAGGCGAGAAGACTGGAAGGGGTCGGCGCGAGTAAGTGGGGCACCGTATTTATCTATGTTTTGGTGGCGACGATCGGAATGAAAATGGATATAGGAGAAGTCATCAAGCCCGAAAACTTGCCATTATTCGGCATTGGCATTATCTGGATGATTATTCATGTACTGGTTTTACTATTGACAGCGAAGTTAATCCGTGCACCATTCTTCTATGTGGCGGTTGGAAGTCAAGCAAATATTGGAGGAGCAGCTTCAGCACCGGTTGTAGCAGCCGCTTTTGATACAGCCTTAGCACCGGTAGGTGTATTAATGGCCGTTGTGGGTTATGCTCTGGGAACCTATGGAGCCTATGCCTGCGCATTATTAATGCAGTCGGTTTCTGGTTAATTTTTCTTGTTGGGCGGTCCCCTGTAGTACATGCTGTCGCAGATACTACAGCGTCGAAGTATTCCGCGTTTCACTACGTTCATCAGGCCTGTCGGCCTGACAAGCGCTCCATGTTTCTACCGCAATTAAATACCGAAGCTAGATCAAATTAGTTGCACAAGCAACTAATTATCAGTTGTGTATGCAAGTATTAAAAATTGCAAAACTCATTTGTTCATGTTAAAAAGATTTATAACTTGGTGCCGTGATTAAGAATTATTCATATCGTACTTATTTTTTTAGCTTCTTTTATTTTGGTTTCTGGCCAAGCAAAGGATATGATCGGTAGTACGTATATGTAAAACATAAATAACAAAGTATAATAAAGTCTATCGGTCTAGAATCGATAGGCTTTTTTTTATGCAGACAAGGAAATAGATAATCAGTGAAAAAGAAAGTAATTATACAGGGAATCATAGGCTCCTTTCACGATATTGCGGCAAGAAGCTATTTTCACGGCGAACCATTGGATATCATACCAGCCGATAGTTTTCCTGCACTTTTCGAACAATTTAGCCAGGATCAATCCATTGATCATGCTGTGATTGCCATTGAAAACACGATTGCGGGATCTATCCTGTTTAATTATCATTTGTTGAAGGAGTCCGATTGCGTCATTTCTGGAGAAATATTATTGCGTATCAAGCAAAACCTGCTGGCATTACCCGGTACAAAATTGGAAGATTTGGAAGAAGTGCATTCTCATTATATGGCTTTGGCTCAATGCAGAGAATATCTGGATGCACACAAATCAATCCGTAAAATCGAACGAGAAGATACCGCCTTGTGTGCACGTGAAATTGGGCAGCAAAATATAGAAGGCGTGGCCGCCATCGCTAGTGAATTAGCAGCAGAAGAATATGGACTGGAAGTTCTAGCCGCAGGTGTGGAAACCAACAAAAGAAACTTTACTCGATTCCTCATCCTTTCTAGAAAATCCGATGGACAGAATGATCAAAGTCCATCCGGACAAAAGGCTTCTGTTTGTTTCAGTTTGAAACATCAAACTGGATCCTTGAATTCTATATTAACTTGCTTGGCACAACAAGATTGCAACTTAACCAAAATACAATCTGTTCCTATTGTTGGTAAGGAATGGCAGTATTATTTCTTTGCAGATTTCATACTCGAAAAAAATGCTTTTCAGAAAGTAATGCATCATTTAGAAGAAAAAGTGGAGAGTTTGCAGATTTTAGGTCACTACAAAAAAGGAGAATATCATGATAGTTGAGATAGCGGATAGGCTTAAAACAATTCAAGAATATTACTTCTCCAGAAAACTAAAAGAAGTAGCCGGATTACAGGCGCAAGGAAAATCGATTATCAATCTGGGTATTGGTAAGCCAGATCTTGTTCCGAGTGCCCAAGTAATTCAGCGCTTACATCAAGCATCCGAAGATCCATTAGCGCATGGATATCAGTCTTATAAAGGGATTCCGGCTTTGAGAAAAGCCATGGCTGCATTTTATGGACAACATTTCAATGTGTCTTTGGACCCTGAACAGGAAATTCTTCCTTTGATGGGTTCCAAGGAGGGAATTATGCACATTAGCATGGCATTCTTAAATCCAAGTGATGAGGTGTTGATTCCCAATCCGGGTTATCCTAGCTACGCGGGAGCTGCAAAATTGGCTGGTGCAAAAGTGCTGAGCTACGATTTAAATGAGGAGCGAAAGTATCAATTAGATTTGGACCAATTAGATCAACTATGTACAGAGAAAACAAAGTTGATTTGGGTTAATGATCCACATATGCCCACAGGAGTAAAGGCGGATCGAGCGATCATGCAAGACCTAATCTTTTGGGCGAAAGCCCGCCAAATATTGATAGCTAGTGATGCCCCATATGCCTTTATTCTCAATGATCAACCTAGTAGTATCATGTCCCTGAAAGGAGCAAAAGAACAATGCATTGAACTGAACTCCTTGTCGAAATCTCACGCTATGTCAGGTTGGAGAGTGGGAATGGCTATTTCGAATGCAGCAATCATCGAGGCAGTTTTAAGATTCAAAAGTAATATGGACTCGGGTATGTTTCGACCAGTGCAAGAAGCGGCGATTCAGGCCTTAGAACTAGAGTCGAATTGGTATCGTGCTAATAACGAGATTTACGCAAAACGTAGAGCCACTTTGTGGAATATGTTGGATAAAATGAAATTTGAATACGATAAGAATACGGCGGGGTTGTTTGTATGGTCCCGAATAAATGAAGATTTCTTAGATGGAGAAGCGGCTTCAGATTATTTCTTAGATAAGGCAGGTGTGTTTGTTCCGCCAGGCTTGATTTTTGGATCCAATGGAAAGAAATTTGTTCGTTGGTCTTTATGCCAAAAAATAGAAATAATTGATCAAGCTGCTGAACGTATCATGAAAGTAATGTAGAAAAACATGAAGAAAGTAAATATATGCATCGTAGGATTAGGATTGATTGGTGGCTCATTTGGACTGAGTTTCAGAAAGTTGCCTTATATCCAGAAAATCATAGGCGTTGATCATTCGGATGAACACGCAAAAGAGGCATTGCGCTTGGGTTTAATCGACGAGATAAGACCACTAAAGGAGGCGATACAAGAAGCAGATGTCGTATTAGTGGCAACGCCGGTTAATGTGATCGTTAATCAATTGACCGATATTCTCGATCAGGTAGATCAACAAGTTGTATTTGATGTAGGATCAACGAAGAAAAATATCATTGATTCGGTAAAAGATCATCGAAATAAAAAACGCTTTGTTCCATGTCATCCAATGGCGGGAACAGAGTTTTCTGGACCTTCCGCAGCAAAGGAGCATCTATATCAGGATAAGTACAATGTAATTTGTAATCCTGATCAGTGTGATGAAGATGCTCTGATCATGGTGGAGCGAATATTGACAGATATCGGTATGCATTTGATGTATCAGGATGCGGCTGAACACGATGTCCAGGTTGCCTATGTCAGTCATATCTCACACATCAGTGCTTTTGCATTGGCATTGACCGTACTACATAAAGAAAAAAGCGAAGAACGCATTTTTCAATTGGCGAGTGGAGGATTTCGGTCCAGTGTGCGATTGGCAAAAAGTAATCCGCGCACTTGGGCACCGATCTTTGAACAGAATAGAGATGCGGTCATGGATGTATTGGATGAACATATTACCGTGCTCTCAAAATTCAGATCCTTGCTGATTAAAAAGGACTTTGAACAATTCAGTGATCTGATGACGGAAGCAAACGAAATAAAAAGAATACTTAATAAGAAAAATCATAATCAAGAGCATAATGAATATACAAGGATTATATAATAAAAGACCGATCGTCATTGCAGGCCCCTGTAGTGCCGAGACGGAAGAACAGGTTTTGGCGATTGCCCACGATTTGAAAGAGCAGCAAATCGATTTGTACCGTGCTGGTATTTGGAAACCGAGAACAAGACCGAATTCATTTGAAGGAGTGGGCTCTGTCGGTCTGAAATGGTTGCGCCGTGTTAAAGAGGAAACCGGTCTGAAAACAACGACAGAAGTTGCGAATAAAACACATGTCGAGGAATGTTTGTACCACAATATTGATGCCTTATGGATTGGTGCAAGAACAACGGTGAACCCTTTTTCCGTTCAAGAAATTGCAGATGCATTGAAGGGGGTGGATATTCCGGTCATGGTTAAAAATCCAATTAATCCCGACCTAGGACTTTGGATTGGAGCCATCGAGCGAATATATAAGGCGGGAATTACAAAGATCGCTGCGATACATCGTGGATTTGCAAGTTACGGAGAGAAATATTACCGAAATAAACCGATGTGGCAAATTCCTATTGAATTGAAACGTCAATTCCCTGATTTACAGATAATCTGTGACAACAGCCACATATGTGGTCGAAGAGATATACTAAAAGATGTTGCACAACAGGCCATGGATTTGAAATATGATGGTTTGATGACCGAAGTACACAGTAATCCGGATGAGGCTTGGAGTGATGCGAAACAACAAATTACACCAGAGGTCTTTAAAACATTGATGGATGGATTAACCTACAGGTCTGATGAGGCAGGCAAAGTATTGACCAGCGCGGAGTTAGATTCTGTAAGGGCAAAAATCGATAAATTGGATAGTCAGTTATTGAAGGTCTTAGAAGAAAGAATGAAGTTGGTCGATGAGATCGGGCGCTATAAAAAAGCACATAATATAGAGATTCTTCAGCCAAATCGATGGTCAGAAATATTGGATAAGTCTATAGAAAAGGGTGAAAAGAAAGGCTTGAGCAAAGAATTTATCAATACATTGTTAAGAGCGGTGCACCAGGAATCTATTAATCATCAACAGAAAATTATGAGTGAATAGAAGGGCTTGGTTGATACGGTATAAAATGGACGTTTGGCGAAAAATTGGTTGATTACATCGATAATTGTTATATTCAAGGAATTATTTTCACGCTATAATATATTGGTGTAAGTAGAAACTTTATTAATCAAAAAAAATACAAATTATGTCGAGCCCCACTAATTTAGCCGATCCTGGAAGAAGATTAGTTGCTTATATTATCGATGGATTTATCATCGGAGCATTTTCCACGGTCATTATGATCATTTTTATGGCGCCTTTTTTCGGAAGTGTGATGTCCGCAGCCATTAATGAGCAAGATCCAGATCCTGCCATGTTGATGGGAGGAGCAGGTTTTATGATGTTAGGTGTTTTATTGATGTATCTATTGATCTTTTTATATTTTGCCCTTCAACATAGTAGCCGTCATCAGGCGACCTTTGGAAAAAGAGCTATGAAATTATATGTAACGGATATCGATGGTGATCGATTGACTTTTGGAAAAGCTGCATTGCGATCTATAGGTCGATTTATTAATGGTATGACCATGATGATCGGTTGGTTGATGGTCTTTTTTACAGACAGAAAACAAGGATTACATGATATGATTGCTGGAACCTTGGTACTGGATGGAACGCAAGAACAAGATGGCGAAGAAGATTTTGAACGGATTTAACCAAAGCTTCAATAAAAATTAAAGGCGCGTTGATTCATTTCAACGCGCCTTTTTTATTGCGCTTCAAATTGTTGAAATCATTGGCACCAATAAAAAAAACCTTTCCATCAAATCGATGGAAAGGCTGCTACAGTAGTAGCATTACTCAACCAAAAAATCCCTATTATGGTCTATCAAAAATTACTAATCACTAAACTTATTATGCATCTTTTGTTTTTCACGGTTTTCTGAAGGTTTCAAGATCCTAAGAAAAAGAGATCCCGTCGTTTATACATCAAAGCAATCAAGGTTAAAAAAAATGGGTTTTTCTTTTTGCCTATTCACTCGAAACCAAATCCATTTGAATCGGAAAGTACGAAATGTGTAAAAGTTCTGATTCAAGAACAAAAATGTATTGTTGAATACTTTCCATAAATAAATGGTTCAATACAGAAAACTTAGTTAGGTACCGAAAATCGACTTCACAAGTGTCCATTATAATATCGGTACGCTCACTAATTCAAAAAGCTTACTAGCTTACTTTTATGTTGATTGGTCCATGATCAATGGCCTCTTCTTTTTTACCCAGCTCTACGCGCAGGATGCCGGCTTCATAACTGGCAGAGATATTGTTTTTGTCTGCTGAATCGGGAAGGTGAAAGCTTCGCTTAAATGAAGAGTAATCAAACTCCCTTCTTGCAAAATCTCGCTTTTCTTGCTCTACAAATTCCATTGTTTGCTCTTGCTCCTCCGTCTCCTCAGATGTTGAAGCTTTCACCGCCGATATAATCAATCGATCGTTGTCGATATTGATGTCAATATGTTCTTTTGCCATACCGGGAATGGCTAATTCCAAGATATGTTTGTCCTTCTGTTCGTGAATGTTTACTGCTGGCTGTCCTTGTGTAATGTCTACTCCAAACACTTCTGATAGACTTTGATTCATAAATTGGTCAATTGCCTGTCCTAATAAATTATTATATGGTTTCATTATTTCTTTTTTAAATGTTGTTGTTTTTTTGCTCTTTCCGTGTTTTTTGGAATATTCTATTATTGAATGTCAATTTTCTTGGTGATCTGTGCCTTTTTTACAAGAGAAATACTAAGAATGCCCAAGTCATATTGAGCACTGATCTTATCTACATCAATGTTTTTTGGTAGATGGAAGGACTTGCTGAAAGAACCTGTCACGAATTCTTGCTTCGTGTATTTGATTTTTTCGTCCGTTTCTTTCATCTCTAAACCCACTTTTAATTGATTGTCCTCAATGTCTATAGTGAAATCGTCCTTTTGAAACCCAGGCACTGCGAGTTCGATTTTAAACCCATCTTCCGTTTTGAGGATGTTCGTGAATATTTTTGGCTTTAATTCTGGACGTCGATAGTTGATCGGTGCAGATGTTCCATTTAGGAAAAATGGATCAAACAAAAATGAACTTGGTTTGTGTTTTCTATTTCTAATCGTTATCATAATTTATTTTTTTAATTTTTAGTGAATAATCATTTGCGATTATACCTCTCTATAGTCAAATCTTGTTCCAGTGCACTTTTTGCTGAAAAATTGACAAAATCCACCCTTTTTATATGTCATAATGGCATATATGAACGAAATTGAATGACTTTTTGTCATTTTAGCTTCTGTTCATGTGCCGAGCAAAAGCTGCCACAATTTTTTTTGAGCTACATATTGTTAAATTGAAAAAGAAATATAACTTTGCACTCGCTCTGAAAAAGAGCATCCGTTCGAGAGATTTAATCTTTCAATACGGGGTGCCTTAGCTCAGTTGGTAGAGCAATGGACTGAAAATCCATGAGTCCCCGGTTCAAATCCGGGAGGCACCACTTTCAAAAAGTTCATGCATTCATTTGCATGAACTTTTTGTGTTTTTAGGCTATTTCGAAGCTTGTCAATAATCCCTAAACCTTGTTTTACTTAACTATTCCTGGTCATTAGTCACTATTGGCTTGTCAATGATAGTATCCGCTTTGATAGATGGAAAAGGATATAGAATTTGGTCTCATCAAATAATTCTAAAATGTAGTTTCAATGAAAAAATTCATCATTACCTTCGTCCTGATCACAATCAATATAGCTCTATCAAATCAAGCACAGGCACAAGTTTATACAGAAAAACAATCCAGACATCGCTTTGCCCAAATGAATGTTGGCCTTAATCTTAAAATGGCCACAGGAGGTTTTACGAAGTATATTAATGAGACCGGTAATATTGAGCGCCTAGATCTAGCGAATAGTTATGAACCGAGTATCATCATAGGTGGCACTCATTTTTGGGGACATGCTGATTTCGAATTGATCATTCCAGTGTATTCTCAATCTCAAGAGTTGAATGATCAAAAGATTTTTTTCACGGGCGGTGTTGAAACAACGTTTAAATTTTATCCTTGGCGTATAGAGCATAATAGACTGAGACCCTTCATAGGAACATCTATAGCACCTTTTTACTTTACACAGGATAATAATTTAATGGAATTTGGAGATGGGCCAGAGAGGAGCTTTACAAGACTACCACTCTTGATGGGTTTTAGTTATAATCGTGGACAGCATCTCATAAATCTTGGATTAAGTTATAACTATTCCAATCAGCTGGATCTGGCCATCAGCAAAACGCAAATAGAAAGAATCAGTACACCACCACTAGCTTTCAATCTATCGTATAAATATATGTTTGATACCACCTTGGGAGCAGAGAAGGATTGGGAGTCAGGCAGAACACAAGAAATAACAGATAAGTTGGCGGAGTTTGGAAAGCTAAATAATTTCTATGTGGGGATTGGATTGTCTTCGGCTTGGTGGTTAGCACCGACAGATCTTAATAGAGAGCAATATTCCTTTATCCCAAAATACGGCACCAATATAATGCCAGAATTTTCATTGGGTTATTATTTTCACAAACCTGATTTGGATATTTCAGCCAATTATAGAGGCTATACAGGAGGAGCAAATGTATATGGTGTGGCACAATCAGCGAGAAGAAGATCGCTTGCCTTTGAAGTGAAAAAATTCTTGTTTGATTATCATGGTTTTACGCCATTCGTTGGGCCAACCATATCATTGGAAAGCCTTTTGTACAGGCAAAGAATCGAAGGTGGAGAACTTTTGGAGCAATCCAATAATCAAATGGCTTATGGAATCGTATTCGGTTGGGACATACGACCAAATAGAATTCAAACCTTTATTCTTAGAACCAATTTGCGCTATTTCCCAAATTTGAATTTAAAAGATGTACAAGGTACTGCGATCAGTTATGATAACATTGAATTCAATTTTATCCAACTTATATTATACCCTGGAAGAATGTTCTAAGCTTATAACTTATTGAATAAAATGATGAATAAAGGCTATCTCTATGTAGAGATAGCCTTGCTTGATGTATAAACCTCGATCGTTACGATCAAGTTATATTTTACGCAAATATTATCCTTTCGTCTTGATAGAACATCCAACTGCTTTTGTTACAGATGGATTGATTTCTTCACCTAATTGTAAAGAGATAATAGCATCTTCTAAAAAGGTCTCTTCTACAGCATCTGCAGATCTGGCATTATCGTCGATAGCTCCAATATATTGAACGACACGGTTTTTATCTAGTAAAAATACATGAGGCGTCTTTGTCGCTCCATATTGAGGATACACTTTTTGACCTTCATCTAATAGATAAGCAAATTTAAAGCCCTTTTCTTTGGCACGTACTTGCATGTTTTCAAAACTATCCGCAGGTTTTACCTCAGGATCATTCGGATTTATGGCAACTACTGGATATCCTTGAGCGGCATATTTATTGTGTATCGCATTTAATCGATCTTCATACATAACTGCATATGGACAATGGTTACAAGTAAAAACCACGATATATCCATTCACATCCGTGTAGTCCGCCAATGAAACCATCTTTCCATCAATATTTTTTAATGAAAAATCTGTGGCAACATCGCCTATTTTATATCCATCGCCAACAGAAGAAGGTTCTGTCGAAGATTGAAATGTCCAAGACATTAAAAATATGGCTAGCAGAAATGCACTCGATAGTACAGCAATTTTTTTCATAATTTTTTTATTTACTATTTTTTAATGTATTCATAAAAGCCAATAAATCAGCTTCTAGTTCTTCTGTTGAATGATACTCTTTTTCGTAAAAGTCTTGATGGTCCTTATTCATGATTAAGGTAATGGGAATAGCGCCGGACCATGAAGGATCTATTTTATCGATCCAATCATTCGCTTTTGGATCATCAAACAAGATCACTGTACTTTCTAGACCCTTTTTTTCAATAAAAGGCTTCACCTTGCGTTCCAAATTTGTTGCCCAATCGATGCTGATCAAGATAAACTCGACATCTTGATCCAAATATTTTTTACGTAAAGCTTCAAAATATGGAAGTTCTTTTACGCAAGGGCCACACCAAGTCGCCCAAAAGTTAATGACATATACCTTATCGTCTTGAATCGTGAGTACTTCTTTCTTTAATTCATCGTATTGGGTATAAACGGGAATATCTTGTCCGAAACTGGCCTGAAGAATGCACAACAAAAATGTTATACTGGTAAAGATTTTTATCATTGAGTTTACTTATTCTATAAAGTTAACGAAGTATCAAGAAATTGGTTCTATAGTTCAAATCTTTAAAGTTATCTTAACGAACATTGCGATTTTCTAATAGGGGCTTTTAGTACTTTAAATAACAGGAAAAACACCTTTCTAATTAGGGGAATTATTCAAGGATATAAGTCTTTGATTCTACTCATATTTGATGTACATATTAGTTGTAGAATATCTAAAAGCACACACCATGGATTCTATTCACCTCTAGAAGTAAATAATTTCGTTCATCGGGCAAACAACTGACTTAATAGTAGACCAGTTGCCTTGTCCATAAATCACCATAATTATGAGTGAATCCTCAAAATCCCTAAAGCATGAATTAACATTCAATGCTGAAGCAATCTCCGCTGGAAGATTTTTGTCTAAGTGCGCTACTCCTGTAGTGTATCATTTCCAGCCTCAAACATTCACCGTTTTAGAAGATCCAAAAGACCTACGTAAATGGGAAGCGCTCTTAATCGAGCGAGTCGGAATGAAGGGCATTGTTGGTAAAGATGTAGCAAATGACATTTTAGCCAATAGTGGTACTTGTAGTGAGTCAGGCACACCGTCCAACGATTGTGATTGTGACTAATTTTTTCACACTATTAATTCGGGTAAGATCATTACCCGAATTTTTCAAAATTTAAATTATGTATACTATAGTAATTTTTTCTCTGGAATTAGATATTCATGCCTATGCGATCATGGACAATCTCAGAAAAGTACATGGCGTGACCTGTCATTTTGTAGCCACTAATGCGATGGTAGAACATGGAGGCTTTGTTTGGAGAAATGGCCAATCCTATTCAGGTAGATTAAAATCCTACGAAGGTGAATGGTTTAATGTTGAAGACGTGGATTTGATTTGGTGGCGAAGAGTGAATCAACAGCAAATAGAAACAGAGTGGTTACAAGATGATGTAAGTAGAGAAATAGTTACCAATGAGTGGAAATCTTCACTATTGGGTATGATGCTCGATAAATTTAAAGGAGTTTGGATCAACAAACCGCATACAGATTTATACGGAGGAAATAAATTATATCACCTCAATGTGGCAGAATCTGTTGGGCTCAGAATTCCAAAATCAATGATCAGCCAAGACTATGATGCCATACTAGAATTTTGCGAAGAATTAGGCGGAAAGGTGATTGTCAAAAAACTTTTGGGAACCAGTTTGAAACCTTTAGTCACGCTGGAATTGACCATGGATGATCTCCGAAAATCGAAAGATGCTATTCAATTGTGTCCAGCGATCTATCAAGAAATCATACCGGGCAATAATCACCTGCGCGTCAATTGTTTTGGAAAAAATATACATGCAATATTGATCGAAGCCAATCGCATGGATTGGAGACGAGATTTATCTGTTCCTTTTCATAGTTACAAATTAGATGGTGATACGGAACAGAAGTTAGTTGCGGTACTTGAAGAGTTGAATTTGGAAATGGGTATTATGGATTTGAAATATGATGATCAAGGCGAGTTGGTATGGCTCGAAGTAAATACGCAAGGACAATTCTTGTTTGGTGAAGCGCTCAGTGGTTACGATCTAACCAATGCATTTTCCAATTATCTACTGGAAACGATTCAACAGAATAAATCTGAAAAAAATCAAGCTGTATTGGCTTAACAAAACTTTTTTATAAACTTTTCAAAATAGTAAAATATGGCAGCACCAATAACAAATGTTTCGATACGACAAGACGGACCATCAAAAATCAATGTTCGTTTTGAATATGAAGCCGTTGCAGAATCCTTTGATACGGTAATGGTACTTCTTGTAGAACAAGATGACCAAGGAGATAATTGGATATTAAAGCACCGACCAACGCAAATCTGGACTCAAGATGGCTGGCGAGATTCAGTAGAATTGGATTTTTACAATGCCAGTTATAACAAGTGGTGGGATGAAGGTTCTTCGGCAGGTTCTCAAGATGACACCGGTAATAGAAGAAGAATCAGAAGAATGCCAAATCCTCTTGGTGCCAATCCTTTTTCTTTTGGAATCATGTATTATGCCGATCAACCTGATGAAAATAGAACATCGACCATTCCAGGGCTGGAATTTTATGCTGTGGTTGGTATAGTGGCAACAGTTGCTGGACGTCCAGTGGTACAACTAGGAGATATCGCTTATTCAAATCAGTTAGCAGGAGCTTAATATTTGCTAAGCATACTAGGGGGTTTCGCGTATATTTGATCCCATATGCCTGCCTTAAAAATTTCAAAGCTTCCAAAACGATATAGATTGTTATTCTTGTGCATGCTTTCTGCTTGTTCTATGATTTGTGCTCAAGAATAAAGCATGTTTTCGGATTTCCAGTATTTGTTCAGCAATGATGATTTGTTACAAATCGATGAAATAAAACAAACCAAGAAATTCAAAAATATTCACTTTATCATTCCGACCACGGCAACGTTGTATAATGATCAGAATATGGGCCTATATTCTTTTGATATTGGAACATGTACATACAACTTAGCGCGATTAAAGTCAGGAGGACGAATTGAAACACAACGAGGCTTGGATTCCCTATATATTAATTTTAAAGACATCTTCGATCCTTTCAATCAATCAGAAGAGAGATTGATATATGAAAAGTTGGATTCCTTACAGGGCTATAGATATTATCGTTATAAATCGGCATATGATCAAGATGGTACAAAATACACCAATGAGGTATTCTTAATGTATTTAAATGGAAGTCTTTATCGATTTTATGTGTCAAAACAAACAAATTATGCCTGTAATGTATACTATAATTTCGAAACATTGATTCAATCCATTGAAATTTCGAAGCCGGAACGATCATATCAAATCATGTCCAAACGAAAATTCATTCTTCTTGAAATCATAAAATATGGAATAGGTATATTGACTTTCTCTGGAATGATACTTACCATAGCCTATATTTTACAGCAATTTATCAAATAGGGAGGCATTAAATTTCTTTCTGTTTAGAAAGGAAAAATTATTTTTTTTAGAATAATTGATCAACAATAAAAATTATTATTTCTAAGTTTGAGCAAGAAATGATAAAAATGAATTGTATTTCTTTACATACAAACAATACTTGGTGGTGGCACTATCGTACTCCGATGGACCCTATCACTATTGTGTAGTTAAAGAAATGCTTATAAAAATATAAAAGCCTTTCCGGTCCATCCGGAAAGGCTTTTTTTATGGCCCAAATTTTGCCAATACTAAGAAATAAAAAAAATGAATACGATTAAGATCTATACAAAAACGAAGACCATGCTGGCGGATAAAATTACGCCCGTTCAAGCCTATCTTCAGTTGAGGGATAAATATCGCCTAAGTGTATTGTTAGAAAGTACCGATTTTCATGTTCAGAAAGGAAAGTTTTCATTTATCGCATGTCAGCCTATCGGAGAGTTTCAAGTGGTACAAGGTAAGATCGATGCACAAGTCAATGGCGAAGCAATCGATCTGAAAACAAAAAAAGTAGACGACGCCGTACAAACATTCATTGACTTGTTTGAGGTGGATAACAAGGATTTACCTTCCTCTGGTTTATACGGATATGTTTCTTATGATTCGATTCCTTATTTTGAAGATATTCAATTTAGAGAAAAACCAAAACACGAAGTTCCAGAACTTAGATTTCAATTTTACCGATTTATCGTAGCCTTTGATCATTTTCATCAGTCGATAACGTTCTATGAAAATTCATTAGATCCCAAGGATAGTAAACTGGATTATCTGATTGAAGAAATGTATCGTTCCGTAAGTATGCACTTTCCTTTTTCAAGAACGGTTGAAGAAGAAAGCAATATGAAGGATGAAGATTACATGGACATCGTATCCAAATCGATACAGCATTGCTTCCGTGGAGATGTTTTTCAAATGGTTCCATCTAGAAGATTTGAGCAAAAGTTTATCGGAGATGACTTCAATGTATATAGAGCCTTAAGAGCTATCAATCCTTCTCCATATTTGTTTTATTTTGATTATGAAAATTTTCATTTGATGGGCTCTTCTCCGGAGACACAAATCAAAATTGAAAATGGATATGCTTCTATTGATCCCATTGCAGGAACCGTTAAAAGAACCGGTGATCCTGAAGTCGATGAAGAAAATAAGAAAAGCCTCTTAGCGGATGAAAAAGAGAATGCAGAACATGTGATGTTGGTGGATCTCGCTAGAAATGATCTTAGCCGAAATGCAACAGAAGTAGAAGTTAGAAGCTATAAAGAAATTCAATCATTTTCCCATGTAATGCACATTGTCTCTCAAGTACGAGGTAAATTAAAAGACCGAAGTAATCCAATGAGCGTCTTTGGAAATACCTTTCCAGCTGGCACGCTCTCCGGCGCACCAAAATACCGAGCACTTGAATTAATTGATCAATATGAACCGACGGCAAGAAATTTTTATGGTGGATCCATTGGCTTTATTGGATTCAATGGCTCCGTAAATCATGCAATTTTTATTCGCTCTTTCCTGAGTAAGGACCATACACTGTATTATCAAGCTGGTGCCGGTGTGGTTGCGTCTTCAATTCCTGAAAACGAATTAAAAGAAGTAGACAACAAATTAGGTGCCTTGAGAAAAGCCATCGAAATGGCCGAAGAAATAAATCATTAATCCAATCAACAAATCGAGATATGAAAAAGATACTAATCATAGATAATTACGATTCATTCACCTACAATTTGGTCCATCTACTAGAAGAAACGGGCGAAGTAGAATTAGATGTCGTAAGAAATAGAAATATTCCAAAAAACGCAGCTTCTGAATACGATGGTGTACTGCTTTCCCCAGGTCCTGGGATTCCAAAAGAAGCGGGAGATTTGTTAGATTTTTTAGCAAACAACATTGGTAAAATTTCAATATTCGGAGTTTGTTTAGGTCATCAAGCAATTGCTGAATCACTCGGAGCAAATCTTCAGAATACGGAAAAAGTATATCACGGGGTATCGGCCCATGTGCAGAACCTCAAAAACCAATCTGGTATATTAAAAAATCTAGGTCATCAATTTGAAGCGGGGCGTTATCACAGTTGGGTGGTTGACAAAAAAAGTCTCCCCGCTGATTTAAAAGTGACCGCCGAAATTGAAGACGGAACAATAATGGCGGTGGAGCATAAGACCTTGCCCTTATACGGTGTACAATTTCATCCTGAAAGTATTTTGACACCAGATGGAAAAACGATATTGATCAACTGGTTAAATTCAATCGCAGCATAATATAGATTCATGAAAAAATTACTTCAGAAATTATTCCATTACCACAGTTTGTCGAGAGAAGAGGCAAAACAGGTATTTATGGAAATAGCAGCGGGTTCTTATAATCCTTATCAGATAACGGCCTTTCTTTCCGTCTATAAAATGCGAAATGTCAAGGTAGAGGAATTGTTGGGATTTAGAGATGCCTTATTAGAGCTGGCGATCAAAGTTGATTTGTCCGATTTTGAGGCCATCGATCTATGCGGTACGGGAGGAGATGGTAAAAATACATTCAATGTTTCTACACTTTCGGCGTTTGTAGCGGCCGGAGCGGGAATAAAGGTAGCAAAGCATGGTAATTATGGCGTTTCTTCCATATGTGGTTCTTCCAACGTATTAGAACATTTAGGCTATCAATTCACTAATGACGAATCCACATTAAAACGGCAGATTGAACAGTACAATATTTGCATCTTACATGCGCCATTATTTCACCCGGCATTGAAAGAGGTAGCGCCGATTCGAAAAGGATTTGCCTTGTCTAGCGTATTTAATTTGTTAGGCCCGATGGTAAATCCTTCCAGACCAAAAAATCAACTCATTGGTGTGTTCAACTTAGAAGTAATGCGCCTCTATCAATATGTTTATCAAAACTTGGATGTCGGCCATATACTAGTACATAGCTTAGATGGATACGATGAGATCTCTTTAACAGGAGATACCAGAATTGTACAACGAAATAGTGATCAAGTGCTTAATCCAGAAACCATGGGATTTGCTCAACTTCGGGAAGAACAACTTTATGGAGGAAGTACCGTTGCTGAAGCGGCTAAAATATTTGTATCCGTACTGAACAATTCCTGCACGCCTGCACAGAAGGAAGTGGTGTTGGCCAATTCGACGATGGCTATTCAATGCAGTAAACCAGAAATTTCTTTACAAGATGCAAAAGCCCTGGCGATAGAATCCTTGGAAAGTGGATCGGCTCTTCGTTCATTTGAACAATTAGTAAATCATAGGGCATGAGTGCGTCGATTTTAAATACGATTGTTCAGCATAAACGACTTGAAATTCAAGAAGCGGAACGAGTGACAAGCATAGATATGCTTCAGCAAAAGGAGCACTATAATCGTACTTGCTATGATTTCTCAGATGCCTTGAATCATCCTAAAAGCTCTGGAATCATTGCAGAATTTAAGCGTAGGAGTCCTTCAAAAGGCTGGATTCATCAAGATGCAATAGTAGCTGAAATCGTACAAGCTTATCAACAAGCAGAAGTGGCAGCGATTTCTTGCCTGACGGATGCCCATTTCTTTGGGGCATCAGATACTGATTTTCAACAAGCTCGATCACATTTCAATGGACCAATATTGCGAAAGGATTTTATCATTTCGACTTACCAAATTTACGAATCAAAGGTCATGGGTGCCGATGTCATCTTGTTGATTGCCGCCATCCTCACAAAAGAAGAAATCGTCAGGTTTACCGATCTTGCTCACGCACTAGGAATGCAAGTTTTATTGGAATTACATCACAATAATGAATTGGAAAAGTACTACGAAAAGGTTGATGTGGTCGGTATCAACAATCGAGATTTAAATGATTTTACCGTCAGCCTGTTAACCTCCATCGATTTGAAGCGCAAATTGCCGGAAGAAGCTACGATAATATCTGAAAGTGGTTTAGACCATCCGGGTATCGTTTGTGATTTATATCGATATGGGTTTCGAGGATTTTTGATAGGTGAATATTTTATGAAACACAATGATCCAGGGACAACAGCGGGAAAATTTGTTCGTGATTTACAAAGCCGAAAAGGGATAGAGCGATGATGGAGATTAAAGTATGCGGCATGCGCGAAACGAATAATATACAATCGATAGTGGATTTAGGAGTAGACTATATCGGTTTTATTTTCTTTGAAGGAAGTCCTCGCTTCTTTGGAGAGCATCGTATAATTCCTGAGGTAGATTCGAAGGTTAAAAAAATTGGCGTCTTTGTCAATGAATCGGTCGACAACGTAGGCCAACAGATTGGAAAACATCGTTTGGATGGTGTTCAGCTGCATGGAGACGAAACACCTGCCTATATCCATTCTGTCAAAAAAGCATTTCCAGATGTGTTGATTTGGAAGGCTTTCCGCATGAAAGATGCCTCCGATCTACAACAGATTAAAGTCTATGAAGGACTTTGTGATCGATATATTTTTGATACCAAAGGAAAGCAATATGGCGGTAATGGAACGACATGGAATTACCACATATTAAAAGATCAAGAAATTGAAACTTCCTTTTTCTTGAGCGGAGGAATTGACGAACAAGTCGATAAGGAAATATTAATGAACATACATCCAAACTGTATCGGATTAGATCTAAACAGCAAATTTGAATTAGAGCCGGGTTTAAAGGATGTCAACAAATTGAAAACATTTATTGAAAAATGAAAAGAGCTTCGAAATATCAAGTAGACGAACATGGCTTTTATGGTCGATTTGGCGGATCATATATTCCTGAAATGTTGTATCCACATATAGAAGAGTTACAGCAGAAATATATAGAAATTAGTGAGTCTGAATCATTTAAGAAGGAATTCAATAAATTGCTCAAAGACTATGTCGGACGACCAAGTCCCTTGTTTTTCGCAGAGCGTTTGAGCAATAAATACGCTTGCCAGATATACCTGAAACGGGAAGATCTGAACCATACTGGTGCCCATAAAGTCAATAATACCATTGGACAGATTCTTTTGGCGAAAGCCCTCAATAAAAAGAGAATTATTGCAGAGACAGGCGCAGGACAACACGGCGTAGCGACGGCTACGGTTTGTGCCCTCATGGGATTGGAATGCGTCGTCTACATGGGTGAAAAAGATGTGGCTAGACAAGCCCCCAATGTGAATCGCATGCGCATGCTTGGAGCGCGGGTCGAAGCGGTGCGTTCAGGGAGTAAAACATTAAAGGATGCGACCAACGAAGCAATTCGTGATTGGATCAATCATCCCGATTCTTATTATTTGATTGGATCCGTGGTGGGACCGGCTCCTTATCCTGATATGGTAGCGCGTTTTCAAGCGGTTATCAGCGAAGAAATAAAATGGCAACTTGAGGAGAAAATTGGTAGACATCATCCCGATTATGTAATAGCCTGCGTGGGTGGTGGAAGCAATGCTGCTGGCGCATTTTACCATTTTGTGGATCAAGAAGAAACGCAATTGATCGCGGTAGAGGCAGGTGGTGAAGGTGTACATAGTGGTAAAACAGCTGCAACGACCGCATTGGGGACCATTGGAATATTGCATGGGAGTAAAAGCTTGATGATGCAAACCGCGGATGGTCAAGTAGTAGAACCGCACTCGATATCAGCAGGATTGGACTACCCAGGAATCGGTCCTTTTCATGCGCATCTATATGATACTGGCCGTGCCGAATTTCATGCAGTCACCGATCAAGAAGCCTTGGAGGCAGCATTAGAATTGACCAAGTTGGAAGGTATCATTCCAGCATTGGAAACGGCTCATGCCTTTGCGGTACTGAAAAAGAAAGCCTTTTTACCCAAGGATGTTATTGTCATTAATGTATCAGGTAGAGGAGATAAAGATTTAGCGAGTTATATACCCTACATTCAAAACCAAGAACATGAATAGATTGAAACAACTTTTCAGGGAAAAATCAGCGGATAAGGATTTACTCAATATATATTTTACGGCAGGATTTCCTGCCTTAGATCAAACGGTGGAAATCATGGAAGCACTTCAAAAAGCGGGTGCCGATATAATAGAATTAGGCATCCCTTTTAGTGATCCACTCGCAGACGGTCCGACGATTCAACAAAGCAGTGAACGAGCTTTATCTAATGGCATGTCCTTGGATGTGCTCTTTGAACAATTGAAAAATATGAGGACTCGAGTGCAGATTCCGATTATCATGATGGGCTATCTCAATCCGATTATGCAGTATGGATTAACTCGATTTTTGGAACAGGCTAAGCAAGTGGGGATCGATGGATTTATATTCCCGGACGTTCCTATGTCTGAGTTTGAAAAAGAATGGAAAGAACCTTTAGAAGCCTTGGATTTGACCTTTAGTTTCTTGGTGACGCCACAGACCACTCCATCGAGGGTACGGCAACTGGACGCTTTGACATCGGGCTTTTTGTATGCGGTATCGAGTTCTAGTACCACAGGAGGATCGTCTACCCAGCAGCAAGAAAAGCAGGTGTCAGATTACCTTCGAACGTTGAAGTCCTTGAAATTGAAAAATCCGATTTTAGCTGGATTTGGTATCCGTTCGCAAGCTGATTATCACCGGATCAATTCGGAGGTAGATGGTGCGATAATTGGAAGTGCTTTTATCAAACATTTGGACGAATATGGAGCGACAGAAGAGCACATTACTCAGTTTGTTCATAGTTTGAAAGCTCCACTTGTTTAGGGCGAGCCCTTGTTCATGTAAGACATGACACAAGGTCGGGCTATGCGCGATGTCGCAAAGCTCATCAGTATGTGACTCAAGCTATTTCTTGAGACACATACCGACAAGTCGCTACTATCCCTCTCGCAGAAACCATCATACCAAAAGTAAAGCCCTAATCAAATGGGACGACTAGGGCTTTATGCTGTACACTACATACTAAGCAAGGTATGAAGTACATAATAATAGTAAGTATGTTTATTGCTTGATAATTCTTCTGGTCTCGAATAATTGATTGTCAACGTCCGAGATTTTTACAAAGTATAGACCATTATTTACAGAAGATAAATCCAATGTATATTGATCGCCTTGTATGCTATGAACAAATAATAGTTTGCCACTGATATCAAATAATTCTACAGTACCATTAACAGTTTGTCCTAATGAGATTTGAGTGAAATCATGTGTTGGGTTAGGTTGTACCTTTAATCCAAGATCTGCTTCATTGTCAATAGAAACCACCATTTCTGAAACAGAAAAAGTTCCAACAGCGGCCTCATCACCACCAGCAGCACTGTTACCATTTGCAGCATGACCTGATGCATAGAACGTTACTCCACCAGAGCTAGACGCTGGCGCAGTCCACTCCGCAGAAAATACTTCGCTAGAAGAAAGGGCATTTTGCTCTAAATAAGTTCTACCATTTCCTAAAGATATGATTTGAGCATTGTCCGAAGGCGTTGCTAAACCTTCTGTATCGGAGTTGTCCGAGTCGAGTAGGCTCACCAATTGTAAACCATAACCTGCAGGAGCAGTCGTGGTGTTGACGGTCGCTTCAACTGTGTATACAGTACCTGGTACATATTCAGTAACTGCTTCTCCGTCACTATTTAATACTTCGATAGAAATAGAGGTGCCAAAACTTCCTCCCATATGACAGGTTCCACAAGTTTTAGGATCATCTCCAGGAGCACCCGTGTTTCCTTCTCCAGGGCCAGCCGCTCTACCGCCGGCGTTACTCATAAATAAAAACATGGCAAATAATAAGCCGAAAATACTCAATGTAAATTTTAATTTCATATTAAATTGTTTTGTGTAAACCCATGGATTTTGGGAAAAAATATTTTTTACGTTATAGAGTAAAGGTAAAATTTTACAAAAAGTTTACAAACTTTAGTCTTCTTTATTACAGAAAGCTGTCTTGTTCGATACGTCCCTTCACTCCTCGGTAAAAGGCATAAATTTTTGGCATATCTTCTTCGATATTACCTGTCATAGGAAATGGATTTTCTTCGAAATGGACTACTTTGTTGCCCCAATCAAATTTGACTAAGTATAGAGGAACCTGTGCATTCCAAGCAATCCAATAGAAGGATGTTTTGAATGCATCTACTTTTTTTCTGGTGCCTTCAGGAGCAATTTGTAAGGTAAAGGCATCTCGCTTTTCGAATAACTCTACATTGATATCGACAAAACTCTGTGATTTTTTTCGATTGACCGGAATCCCGCCTAAGGCTTTAAAGAAAATACCGAATGGCCAAACAAATAGACTGCTTTTCGCAACATAATTTACATCCGCTTTCAGTTTAGTACGTACCAAAATACCAAGCGGAAAATCCCAATTGGAGGTATGTGGTGCTACGATAAGCACTTTTTTCTTGGCATGGTGTGGAAAGGCTCCGGTGATGCGAAAGCCCCAAATTTTTAATATAATACCAGAAATATAACTGAACATATGAGTAAATATAGAGAATTTGATCTTAGAATAATTAAACCTTTTGAGATTTACCGAGTCATATAGGTGTAACGATACAAATTTGAATGCAGGAGAAAGAGTTGATAAAGAATCTTAAAAATTCTAAAAGTAGAAATGGAGCCTTTGCTGAATTGTTGAGTCAATATCAAGAGCGAGTGTATTGGCATATTCGTAAAATTGTTGTAGTACATGAAGATGCGGATGACGTGGTTCAAAATACCTTCATTAAGGTATTCAGAAATATTGATTCATTTAAAGGCGATTCCAAATTATACACTTGGATTTTTAGAATTGCAACCAATGAAAGTATCACATTTTTGAATAAACGCAAGCGAAAAAGATCCGAATCACTGGATAGTGAAGAGGCGATTAATCTGACCAGTCAAATTGTAGCAGATCCTTTTTTTTCGGATGATACGGTATCGAGAAATTTGGCTGTTGCAGTTGGTCAGTTGCCAGAAAAGCAGCGCTTGGTTTTTCAAATGAAATACTTTGATAACATGTCCTACAAGGATATATCTGAAATTTTAGGCACGTCAGAAGGGGGCTTAAAAGCCTCTTATCATCATGCCAGTCAGAAGATCATGGAGCATTTGAAAAAAGTGGAGTTTTTTTAACGACAATAGTAAGAACATGAAGTCATTAGAAGACATTAAGAAACATATTAATAAATCTGATAAGCAGTCAAAGCGTCATGCGGGTTTTGAAGTACCCGATGGATATTTTGATGCTTTGAAGGAAGAACTTTTGGCGAAAGCCAAAGAAGAAACACCTACGATAACCAGAAAAATCAACTGGTTTAGAGTATCCGCAGCAGCAGCTAGTGTATGTGTATTGATTGCCTGTCTGTTTTTATTGATTAATAATAGTGGTGGGGATAATGCGAATGGCTCACTGGCGATGAGTGATCTTTCCATAGAGGAATCCTATGATTTTATTCTAGCACAAGATTTAGAGGATATATCGACAGATGACATACTGGATTTAGAAAATATCGATGAAATACTCGATGAATTAGAAGAAGAATTGGCAAATTAAATAATACTAAATTTTTAAATATGAAACGTTTAAGTGTAATACTGTTTTCGCTTATACTACTTACACCTATGTTTGCACAGGAGAGGGATAGAACAGGAGATAGAGATGGACAGCGAAAAGAAAAAATGGAAGCCCTCAAAATTGCTTTTTTGACGAAAGAATTAAATTTAACGACTCAAGAGAGTGAACAATTTTGGCCGATATACAATTATCATCAACAAGAGTTGAAGTCTCTAAGAAAAGAAATGCGTCCCGTAAAGCGCGTCCATGAAATGACAGATCAAGAAGCGGAGGCTGCACTGCAAAAAAGATTTGAATTACAACGAAGGAAAATGCAGTTGGAAGAAGAGACGATGAACAAGTTGAAACCGATCCTTGGAGCCAAGCGAATCTTGAAATTGACACGAGCGGAAGCTAAGTTCAAAAGAAAGGTGTTGGAAAAAGCAGGCAAGAGACAACGTAAAGGAGCCAAAGGGGAACGCAAACGAGAGAAGAAAGGATTTTAATAGCCTTTTACAAGATAGATAGGTTTGTATAAAACTAGTAAATAGGGTGTATGTTTTTACATACGCCCTATTGCTATTGTGGCCATCGCTAATTTCGTGGGAATCGTTAAGAGTTTTTGGGCGCAAGCCTCTAAAGTAGCACCGGTAGTCAATACATCATCTACCAAAAGAATAAAGGCATTCTGAATATCATAAGCCTCATTCAAGGTATAGACACCTTCCACGTTTTCAATTCTTTCATTTCGTGATTTATTGGTTTGACTTTGATTCTCAATCGGTTTCTGTAGTAAATCGGGAAGAATGGGAATATCGGTATACATGGAAATACCTTGCCCAAAAATCTCTGCTTGATTATAACCTCGACGTTTTTCTTTTTTCCAATGAAGCGGTACGGGGACGATATATTCAATATTTTCCAAGAATCCTGATTCTTGAAGTATTTTGCCATATTCCATGCCTAATTGTATGCCGATTTCCTTTTGCTGATTGTATTTGAATTGATGTAAGATGGCCTGTATGGACGAGTTTTGAGAAAACTGAATCATAGCTGCTCCCCGTTCTAGGGGAATCCGACCTTTGAAATGTTGCTCAAAAGAATTATCGCGTTCGAGATGTTGATTGGTATAATGTAAGTCATTAGAACAAGATAAACAGAGCATTTTACCCTTAATAGGGGCATTATCTTCACAAGCGATACAGATTTTAGGAAAGAATAAACCGATTAAATGTCGAAATGATCTCAGTGCGTTTAATTTCATTTTTCTAAGATAAACTTTAGATTAACATCGAGGGCTAAGAAAATTTATTTTTTTGTTGTTAATTTGTACCATATTGCAATTTTAAATAATATAAAGATGGATCAGATCGATTTCAAAGAATTGGATAAGTATATAGAAGAATCGTTTTTGGAAGATGTTGGTCCAGGCGATTTTACTTCAGAGGCCACCATACCCAAAGAAAACAGAGATAAGGCGCGATTGATAGTCAAAGATGATGGCGTAATTTGTGGGGTCGATATTGCCAAGTATATATTTGAAAAAGTAGATCCTACGGCAACCTTTGAACAACTCATTGCCGATGGAAGTGAGGTTAAATATGGAGATATAGCCTTTACCGTAGAGCTGAATTCAAGAAGTTTGTTAAAAGCAGAACGCTTGGTATTGAATACCATGCAGCGATTGAGTGGAATCTCTACATTGAGTAATCGGTTTGCGTTCGAAGTAGAAGATTTTCCAGTTAAAATCTTAGACACACGTAAAACAACACCAAGGTTAAGATTTCTTGAAAAATATGCTGTTCGAAACGGAGGATGTTACAATTATCGATATGGATTATACGATTGGATTATGATCAAGGATAATCATATTGATGCCTGTGGATCAGTAGGTCAGGCCATCAAAAATGTACATCAGTTTTTCGAAGACAACAACATGAAATTAGGGATCACGGTTGAAGTTAGGAATTTAGTAGAATTACACGAGGTTCTTGAAGTTGGTGGAATCACCAGAATCATGCTGGATAATTTCGAATTGGCCATTATGGAAGAAGCCGTGCATACCATTAATGGAGCTTATGAGGTAGAAGCGTCTGGAAATGTGACATTAGACACCGTGAGAAATATAGCCAAAACCGGTGTTGATTTTATTTCTTCAGGGGCCCTTACTCATAGTGCAGGCCAATTGGATTTGAGCTTAAAAGTAATCAAGGATTAATCTATTATAAACCTATCGTTCGTGCTGTATTCAATATTCAAGCCCCTTATTTTTCTTTTCAATCCAGAAAAGGCGCATGGTCTTACGGTTAAAATATGGCGTGTGGTCATGTCCATCCCGGGACTATCCCACTTGCTAAAAAGATACTTTTGGGTACAAGATAAACGATTGCAACGAACCGTTTTTGGTTTGAACTTTCCAAATCCCGTTGGATTAGCAGCAGGCTTTGATAAAGATGGCAAATATTATGATTTGATGTCGACCTTAGGATTTGGATTTGTAGAAATTGGTACAGTGACTCCTGTAGGTCAGGATGGAAATCCACAGCCTCGATTATTTCGTTTGCCGGAGGATCGGGGGTTGATCAATCGGATGGGATTCAATAACGAAGGTGTTGAAGCATTGGTGCGTCGTTTGAAAAATAAGAAGGACGTTCGTTATATCATCGGCGGAAATATCGGAAAGAATAAAGTAACTCCAAATGAGGAAGCCGTGCAAGATTATGAAATCTGTTTTGAAAAGCTTTTTCCTTACGTGGACTATTTTGTGGTGAATGTATCTTCTCCCAATACACCAAATTTGCGGGCTTTACAAGATAAAGAACCTTTGACGCGCTTATTAAATCGTTTGCAGCAGCTCAATCATCAAAAGGATAATCCTAAACCAATATTATTAAAAATTGCTCCGGATTTGACCGACGATCAGTTGAATGATATTATTGAAATCGTTCGTGACACGAAGACAGATGGAGTAATAGCAACCAATACAACAATTAGTAGAGAACCATTAAAAACCGATGCCCAAAAGGTGGCAGATATCGGAAATGGAGGGCTCAGTGGTGCACCTGTAAAAGCCAGAAGTACGGAGGTTATAAGATATTTACATCAAGAGAGTAATGGTGCTTTCCCGATTATTGGTGTCGGAGGCATTGATTCACCAGAAGCTGCCATCGAAAAAATTCAGGCTGGTGCAAGTCTGGTTCAAGTGTACAGTGGAATGGTCTATTACGGACCCAAATTGGTACGAGATATCAATAAGGCAATAGTTAAAATGTCTTAGAAAGTTCGAAAGTATACAGCAATAGAGTAAAAATGTTTATCTTATGGTAGATAAGTATATGGCCTTTGAATCCTATTAATATGAAAATAAAATTGATGATGTATTCATACCTATTTATAGGTTTATGGATGTTTACAGCTTGTTCTACCCACCCTATAAATCCATTAGAATATTCGAAATCCAAAATGACATTTGGAGCAGGTGGCGGATTTTCAGGGGCGGAACATGGATTTGTTTTATTAGATAATGGAAGAATGTATGCGCTTAAAAGGATGGGCGAAGAATACACCTATCTTGGAAGGATAGATTTGAACAAGTCCAAGCAAGTTTTTCAGAATTATGAAGTATTTAATTTCGGGGATATTGAACTAAATGACCCGGGAAATATGTATAAGTATATAGAATATGCATCCGGTGGAGCGGTGCATAAAATAACCTGGGGAAATAATCCAGTCGATGAGAAATTAAATATCGTCCATGCCGTGCTAATGCAACATATGAAATCCTTAATAGAAGAATAATTATAGCAACATTTGATTAACAAATAAATTTATGAGAAATACGATTTATTCAATACTACTGATGTTCTTTGTACTGAGTAGTGTATCTGCTCAATTCAAAACGATTGAGAAAAAAGAAGGAAACTCGGATGGTGTAGAAATCAAACCACTATTTGTTCCTACAGAACAATCCATAGATCCGGCAAAACAAATACCACTGACGGTGGATCCCATGGATCTGCAAGATTTTGTTCATGCCACAACAAATATTTATGCTACACACTTTGACAAAGAAGGACGTGCGGTATTTTTTAAAGGTCATTTGAAGGAACAAATCGGGAAAACCATAGAAGAGCAAATTGATATATACCTTCAAGCATTGAATCGTTATTTCAACTTGGATCAACTACAAGATCAATATCAATTTATCCGATCCGAAGAAGATAAATTGGGGATGATTCATATCGATATCCAACAAACATTTCAAGGTATTCCAGTAGATGGCGGTTACTTAAAATTACACGTAAAAGACGGACTGATCCATCGTGCAAATGGACGATTTTTAGATACACCGCATATCGATCAAGTCATTCCAAGTTTAAGCGCTTCTGAAATCAAGGCCGTGGTGATTGGTGATTTTCAAAAGAAAGGAATTTACAAGCGAGTTGAAGGTGCCGATCTGAAATTTATGCCACATGAAACCTATCATGCTGAGTTATTAATTCATCGTAAAGATGGTCAGGATTATTTGGTGTATAAAGTGGATGCTTTTGCCAATATGATTCAACGATTTGTATATCTAGTAGACGCACACACCGGTATTATCATTGATCAATATAAAAATTATTGTTCCTTGCATGGCGAGGATCATGATCACGCAGATCATGGTGCGATGCCGCCTCCAGATGGTCCGGCTACGGCAAATGCACTAGACTTAATGAATATCAATCGTACCATTAATACCTATGAATCCAATGGTACATTTTATCTGATTGATGCTGCCCGAAAACGTATTCCTACCGCTGATAATCCAAGTGATAATCTATTTGATGACACTAATTCAAATATGCCGAATGAACCTGTTGGAGTGATTTGGACGATTGATGCCTTCAATACGAATCCTCAGAATAATGATTTCAATTACGATCATGTAACATCCAGTAATAATACTTGGAACGATAAGATTGCGGTTTCCGCGCATTACAATGGAGGCGTAGCGTATGAATATTTTAAGAATACGCATCAACGAAATTCGATTAATGGAGAATCAGGTAATATCATTTCATTAATCAATATATCAGACCCAGAAACAGGTGGAGGCTTTGATAATGCATTTTGGAATGGAGCAGCCATGTTTTATGGAAATGGTAATACGGCATTTGATCCATTAGCAGAGGCACTGGATGTGGCTGGACATGAAATGTCGCATGGTGTGGTTCAAGCGACGGCCAACTTGACCTATCAAGGAGAATCTGGCGCATTGAATGAGTCCTTCGCGGATATTTTTGGAGTAATGATGGATAGTGAAGACTGGTATTTAGGCGAAGATGTAGCAAAAACCTCGGTGTTCCCAACTGGAAGATTACGAGACATGAGTGACCCTCATAATGGTGGAAACCAATTAGGAGATCCGGGTTGGCAGCCAAAAAATACGAGTGAGCAATACACTGGATCTCAAGATAATGGTGGTGTTCATATCAATAGTGGCATTGTTAATCATGCGTACTATCTTTTTGCTACGCATGCCGATGTAGGAATCGCTAAAGCGGAGCAGATTTATTATCGCGCATTAACTACATATTTATCTGCGTCCTCCAAGTTTATCGATTTAAGAGCTTCTGTTGAGCAATCTGCAGAAGATTTATATGGAATGGCTGAAAAAAATGCGGCCAGCATGGCTTTTGAAGCTGTTGGAATTGGTGGCGGAGGAAATACAACGGATTATGAAACTGATGTTGAAATGAATCCAGGCGCAGACTTCTTGTTACATTCAGATGCCCCTTTTAGTAATTTATTTATTAGAGATAATGATCTAAATTTTGTGGCGAATCCACTCTCACAAATTGATGTTCGAAGCAAACCAAGTGTTACCGATAATGGTAGTAATATCTTCTTTGTTGGGACGGACAACAATATCTACAATATAGCGATAGATTGGGAGGCTGGACAATTTGGAATTAATACCTTTGACGATCAAGGTATTTGGAGAAATGTTGCAATTTCTAAAGACGGATCTCGTATTGCCGC
>JAHDFB010000041.1 GCA_020628475.1 Saprospiraceae bacterium
TCTATTTGTTTTGGATATAATCTTTACACTGAGTTTGGAAACTGAGTTCCTTTATGAAGGTATTAATAAGTTAAGTTTTCATATTATAAATTTTAATATATAATAAAAAGTTTTATATTTAGTACGTTAAATATGAATAGATGACAAAGATATTTGTACTAGATACTTCTGTTTTACTTTTCGATCACCATTCCATCCATCATTTTCAAGAACATCATGTTGCCATTCCAATTACGGTATTGGAAGAGTTGGATAACTTCAAAATTGGTAATGAGACCAAAAATTTTGAAGCACGTGGTGCCATCAGAGTATTGGATAAACTATCCACCAATAAAGGATTGAATCGTTGGATTAAATTGGGTGAACATGCGGGTAAATTACGCATCGTCGTGCCGAATCAGCAGTTGCAGAAAGATGCAGAGAAAATTTATGGTTCTGCTAAAAATGATCATAAAATCATCAATGCGGCCTTGATGCTCAAAGAAAAGCATAAGGAGCATAAGGTCATCTTGGTAACGAAAGATATTAATCTGAGGATTAAAGCGAAAGCATTAGGACTGGCAGCCGAAGATTATTTAACCGGCAAGGTAGAAGATATGGATTCTATTTCTGAGGGAACGTCGGCCTTACATAACTTGGAATCTGCACTTATCCATAAATTATATAAAGACAAGACTATTGCCGAAAATGGCATTTTGAAAGATCAAAAGGTGGCCAATGGTTATTACATTCTTAATAATTGTAAAGACTCGGCACTCGCGCGATACGATGAGAAGTTGGATCAAATTCAGTGTATCGATAAACAGTATGCCTATGGCATTAAACCAAAGAACGCGGAGCAAACCTTTGCCATGGACGCTTTATTGAATGAGGACATCAAGCTTGTTGCCTTACAAGGCGTGGCTGGAACAGGAAAAACCTTGCTTGCATTGGCGGCTGCTCTAGAACAACGAAATCGATACAATCACATTATTTTAACCAGACCGATAATTCCATTAAATAATCGAGAAATTGGCTTTTTGCCCGGAGGAGCAGATGAGAAAATTGCACCTTATATGCAACCGCTTTGGGATAATCTGAAATTTATCAAATCTCAATTCAGGGAGAATGGTAAGAAAAGAAAATTGATTGAGGAAATTGAGGAGGACGGTACGTTGGAAATAGCAGCGCTTAATTTCATTCGAGGAAGAACTTTGGCTAATGTTATGTTTATCATAGATGAAGCTCAAAATCTAACTCCACATGAAATAAAAACCATCATTACGAGGGCAGGAGAAGGAACGAAAATTGTTTTTACAGGAGATATCAATCAGATCGATACGCCATATATGGATGAGCAAAGTAATGGATTAAGCTATATCATTGATCGTTTAAAAGGACAGCGATTATTTGCACATGTGCGATTGGAAAAAGGCGAACGAAGCGAATTGGCCAATTTAGCCAATGAACATTTGTAGGCAACGATAAAAAAGCTAGCTTTACGCAAAATTCTAAACGATGTCAAATAACTTATTGAAAGGAAAAAGAGGAATCATTTTTGGTGCCTTGGATGAGCAATCGATTGCATGGAAAGTTGCAGAAGAGTGTGTAGCTCAAGGAGCTTTAATCACGCTTACCAATGCTCCTGTTGCGCTCCGATTTGGACAATTAGATGCCTTAGCGGAAAAGTTAAATGCTGAAATTATTCCTTGTGATGCTACGAGTATCGAGGAACTAGAAAATTTATTAACAAAGTCCATGGATATTTTGGGCGGAAAGCTAGATTTTATCCTGCATTCCATTGGTATGTCTGTCAATGTTCGTAAGAAGAAACCGTACACGGATTTAAAACATGATTGGATGCAAAAAACCTTTGATGTTAGTGCGATTTCATTCCACAAATTGATGCAGTCTGCTTATAAATTGGATGTGATGAACGAATGGGGTTCTATATTGGCCTTGAGTTATATCGCAGCGCAAAGAACCTTCCCAGATTACAGTGAAATGGCTGAGTCAAAAGCACTGTTGGAATCATTTGCAAGAAGTTTTGGTTACCATTGGGCATTGAAAAACAATGTTCGGGTCAATACGATCTCTCAATCACCGACCATGACAACGGCTGGCAAAGGAGTGAAAGGTTTTGTTGATTTCTTTGACTATGCGGAAAAAATGTCTCCGATGGGGAATGCGAGTGCCGAGGATTGCGCAAAGTACTGTGTGAGTTTATTTTCTGACTTTACAAGAATGGTGACGATGCAAAATCTATATCACGATGGTGGATTTAGTAATATGGGAATGAGTCCAGCAATATTAGAAAAGTAAATCGAGGCGACAACAGCCTATGATGTAAAATATGAAGCGGTGATAGATTTCTATCCCGCTTTTTTTATTTAAATAAGTTCCCAAAATGAGTTAGAATGACTATATAAAATATTTGCTATTAAGTGATTAACGCTCCATTCCATCATGTTATCAACGACCTTTTCAATATTAATTTCAAGAAACATGCTACTTTTTGCAACGAAAGCCTTATTTATACCATATTCTGGAATAGATAGCCCTGTCTTTTAATACATTAATACATTGAAGATGGCTGGCCGTTCGTAATCTCCTTCTTTCTGTTTTATTTCTCTGTATTTAGCAGGTAATTATCTGTTACATATAGGCATTGATAATTCCTTTTCTGCAGTATTTTATGTAAGGATTGATTCGTCAACAATTGAAATAAATGAAAGAAAATATGAAACCAACGTTGAAAGTACTGTCTTTTTGCATCTTGTTTAGTGTTTTTACTTCGAGCTTTCTTCAAGCTCAAAATAGCTATTACGAACAATTATATTATGTCTGTAAGGCTTGGGGACATGCCAAGTATTATCATACTGAACTTGCAAAAGGCGCTATTAATTGGGATGATGAGCTATTGGATGCATTGGAGAATATCAAAAATGCCTCAGATAATACGGCATTTAATCAGGAACTCTTAAAACTTCTTAACCAAGCTGGAGAAATGCAAACCAGCACGAGCAACCTGCCTGTAGTTCCTGATAGTCTGAATAACAATACAGACTTTAGTTGGATAGAAGAAGAAATTCTTTCGGACGATGTGCGATCAATCTTGGATACGATACGAGTTCGTTTTAGACCGCAATCCAATTTTTATGTTGGTGAAGCTTGGGCTGGAGGCAACCCCACCTTTGGTACAGATAATCAATACACAGATGATGAGGCTTATCCAAGTGAGGAAAAAAGAATATTAGCGCTCTTTAGATATTGGAACATTATCAATTACTTTTTCCCATATAAAGATATCATGGATCAAGACTGGGATACCACATTGGAAGAGTTTATTCCGCAGATCATTGAAGCGAGCGATGCTATCGAATACAATGTGGCATTCAAACGGTTGACGACGCGAATCAATGATTCGCATGGATTTTATTATAGCCCATCTTATGGGGCATGGTTGGGAGGGGCATTTCCTCCATTTTTGGCACGTTACATCGAAGATGAAATGGTGATTACCCGCGTATTACCGAATACCACATCGGTGAAGGTCGGAGATATTATTAAAGAAATTGATGGAGAGAATATTTATACCTTTCGAGAAGAATTACGACCATTAGCGCATGGTTCCAATGAGGTCATTATAGAACGAGAAATCAACACCTTAGTTTTAAGAGGCCAAGCAGGGAATTTTGATATCACGCTCGAAAACGCGGATGGTGAATATACGGAAAGTTTCAACAGAAATTTTACGAATTACGGTGATTTAACCATTGACGAATCTCCTATATGGCGAGATACGATTATGGAAGGCAATTGTCATTATGGAATCGTGGATATGGGTAGACTAGAAGTCAATCAAATCGGTTCTATGTTCAACGATTTATGGGATACAGATGCTATCATTTTCGATATTCGAAATTATCCGAATGGTACACTATGGTATATCGTGGATTTTCTCTATAGCTCTTCTATACATATTGCCAATTTTACAATACCAGACATCACGTATCCTGGACGATTGACTTGGGCACCTACTTCGATCGGATTTGGGACGACAAATCCCTATCAAGGGAAAATTATGATTTTGTTTGACGAACGCACACAAAGCCAAGCGGAGTATACTTGTATGGGATTGGAACAGTTTCCTGGCGCCATTAAAATTGGAAGCACCACCTCAGCAGCAGATGGAAATGTAACTCAAATGTATTTACCAGGCCAAATAACCACCTATGCTACCTTCCTGGGAACATTTTATCCCGACTATACACCAACACAACGCGTGGGAATTATTCCCGATTTCGAAGTGCTACCCACGATAGAAGGAATCCGTTCGGGACAGGATGAAGTATTGGATTTCGCTCTACAATGTGATTTGGTAGATGTAACAACACTGTCTATCAATGAGCACATTCGGTTGTATCCAAACCCAGCTCAAGATGAGGTCTATGTAGAAATGATGGATCAACAAGAACTGGATGTACAGATTTTTAATCTACAGGGCCAATGGTTGAGTGAACGAAAAATGCAAACTTCTGGATCCTTGGATGTTTCAAATTTAGAAGCAGGTGTCTATCTCTTTAAAATAAACACGGCAGAAGGAACCAGCATACAACGTATCATTAAACAATAAGAAAGTAAAACATAGCATTCCATTATAAGTTCAAGGAGCTATTTGATGGAATGCACATGGGCATCCATGTTCGATTCATCGGATGGGTGGTAGCTATAATCTTAGCTACCACTCAGTAACCCAAACCCAATTAGCGTTTTTTGCGAAAGAGGCATAGCACCGTTCGCCCCCCCTTCCTCTTTTGAAGTAATTTGACCTCGTAATAGATTTTCTAATGCATAATGCGGGTTAAACGTTGAAAATCAAAAATAAAACGAATTATTTGCTGCTATTATCATTATTAGATGGAATCTAATTATAATAGATAGCGACTAGGATATTCAGGGTTGCAGAAAAAACTATATATTTAAATTTTTAAAACCCGATTTATGCATTGGAACTTTGTGATGAGAGTTGAAATGCCAATAAAATATGAAGTTTTTGAACGGAGTCATAGTCACCACTATGCTGATGTGAAAAAAACGTAGTGAAACGTCATATTTTGAAGGCATTTCAATTCGTAATAGATTTTCTAATGCATAATTCGGGTTAAATATGTATGATGTCCAAGTCCAAAAAAAAGCAGAAAAACAAGAAAAAAAATACACCGGTCAAGAAATCTCCGACGACAGTAGCACCGCCGAATCTTAGTTTCTTCGAAGTCCATAAAGGCAAGATTTTTCTAGCATTGGCATTATTACTTACGTTTTTAGCCCATATGTCCAATCTCAACAACACTTGGGTGAATTGGGACGATGATAAAAATTTTCAAGAAAATGAATTTGTCACAAGTTTTGACGGAAGTACTTTCTGGGAAAATACGGTCAACATATTTACCAATGATGTAATCGGAGGATACAACCCCTTGTCTATCTGGACCTTTGGAATCGAGAATATGCTATGGGGCATGGAGGATTCCAGTTGGAAGTGGTGGCATTTAGATAATATGCTTCTACATATGTTGGTCGTCTTTTTCGTGTTTATCGTGGGACGACAACTCAAATTGAACGTGTATGCTGCCTGCTTACTAGCGGTATTATTCGGAGTACATCCGATGCGGGTGGAGTCTGTCGCCTGGTTAACCGAACGAAAAGATGTACTGTTTGCCAGTTTTTATTTCGCCGCACTGTACTATTATATTAAAGGGAAATTGAAAGGAAATGAATGGAAATATGTGCTCTTTATCGTTCCATTGTTCCTATTAAGTGGACTGTCCAAAATTCAAGCTGTTAGTTTACCCTTAAGCATGATAGCGGTCGATTATTACATCGATCGTAAATTCGAAATGGCAAATATTCTGCGGAAAATTCCATACTTCGTTATTTCATTGCTGATCGGTGGTATCGGTGCCTACATACTGAGTGAATCTGGTGTAATCTTAGATAGTTCCACGTCGGACTATGGTCCCTTTCAACGTCTGGTTTTCGGTTTGTTTGCATACGTTCAATACATCGGAAAATTAGTGTATCCTTGGATCATGTCTCCACTGTATCCATATCCGGCCAAATTTTCTAGCTTCTATTTCATTGGACCATCATTGTTTATTGCCATGGCTCTTTTTACCTTTTATGCATGGCGCAAAAAATGGTCAGTTTGGGTATTTGGAATTTTGTTCTATACCTTCAACATTATGTTCGTATTGCAGATCGTAGGAGCCGGGCAAGGTCTATTTGCAGATCGTTTTACCTATGTTCCTTATTTTGGTTTGTTTTTTATTGCAGCCTATTATTTTGGGAAGCTGGATTTTAAAAAGACCCTGTCAAAAGTAATATTGGCTTTGGTGGTTGCTTATTGCCTATTCATGGCCCACAAAACCTATCAACATACTAAAATTTGGACCAATTCTTACAGCATGTGGACGCACGTCTTGAAGTATTATCCAAAGACGAAAGTTACTTGGGGTAATCGTGCCAATTGGCTTCGAGATAATGGATACAAAGATTTGGCACTAGCCGATTATACGGAACGTATCCGTTTAGGTGCGGATGATCCAGAACCGTTTAATTCAAGAGGAAAATTGTATTTCCAATCTCAGACTCGCGATACCTTATTATTAGCATTGGCCGATTACAAAGAGGCCGTAAGACTAGCAGGTATCAAACAGAAAAAAAATAATTTACAATCCGAGTATCGGGTCAATCAAGCGTCAACCCATGCACGACTGGGGCAAAGTATGGAAGCTATTAACATGTTTAATGAAGCGGAAAAATTCAATCCCAACAATTCGAATATATTTTTTAACCGTTCCATTACTTATCACAATATAGGAGATTTTGCTTCAGAGAAAAAAGATATCGAACGCTATCTGAAGTTCAAACCGCGAGATGGGGCCATGATTTCTAATTTGGGTACGGCAAAGCGTAATCTTGGAGATCCTGCTGGCGCTGAAGCAGATTTTAATCGAGCCCTGCAATACAGTAAATTACCGGCTATTTTCGTAGAACGTGCTAGAAATTATATTGCCTTGGGTAAGTATAATGAGGCAAGAAAAGACATTCAAACCTTGCAGAATAATAAGCTCCAAGTTCCGGCAGATTTATTACAGGCAACCGGAATGTAATAATTAATTTTGCGGCATGCTGACAAAAATGTTCATTCAAAATTATGCCATCATCGAGGAGTTGAGCATGAATTTTGGCGACAAACTAAATATCATTACTGGTGAAACAGGAGCCGGGAAGTCCATATTGACGGGTGCTTTAGGCTTGATTCAAGGAAACCGTGCTGACACAAAAGTCTTGTATGATACGGATAAAAAATGCATCGTAGAAGCGGAATTTGACATGGATTCGAAGGGTATTCGGCGCCTATTTAAAAGTGAAGATATTGACTTCGAAAAACCGGTCATCATTCGTAGAAGCATCGCGCCATCTGGAAAGTCAAGGGCTTTTGTCAATGACGAACCGGTAAAATTGAGTTTTCTAAAAGAACTGAGCACGATTCTAGTGGATATGCATCGACAGTTCGATACGATTGGTATCAATGATGAAGCGACTCAAATTGATATGTTGGATAGCTTTGCAAAAACACAATTGGCTGTTGAAAAATATCAAGGAATCTATCAAGAATATCGTCAACAAAAAAATGCCCTTCAAAAACGATTGGATGAAGAATCGAAAGTGAAACAAGAATTGGATTTCTTGGAATTTCAATTTGGTGAACTGGACGAAGCGGCCTTCTTAGAAGATGAACAAAACACCCTCGAAAATGAGGTCAATGTGCTTCAGAATGCAGATTCTATCATTCAGATATTGTCAAAGACCAATTACCTTTTGGAAGAGTCCGATAATAGTATCGTTGCGCAACTTTCTGAATTGAGAAATGAAATGGAGCGCTTGGGAGATGTTGGTTCAGATATGGAAGGATTGCTCCATCGGATGATCAATGCAGAGGAAGAATTGAGGGATTTAGCTCATCAGGCATCCAACGCATCCGAATCGATCGATGCAGACCCAGCAAAGTTGGAACAACGTCAGGAGCGATTGAATGTACTGTATAGATTGCTTCAGAAACACAATAAAGAAGATCTCCATGAACTCTTACAATTCCAAGAAGAGTTACATAGTAAGATCAAAGAGTACCGATCATTTGGTGAGGACAGAACCAATTTAGAGGCGAGTATTCAAAAATTGCACAGCGAACTCAAGCTACAAGCGAAAGCTATCAGCGATAAAAGACAGAAACATATTCCAGCTTTCGAGAAAAAGATTCAATCGCTTTTGGTAGACCTTGGAATGGAACATGCCCAGTTTGTTGTGGATTGTAGTGATTCTAATGAACTTCGATTATGGGGCACGGACAATATTCAGTTTCGATTTTCTGCCAACCCCGGTAAAGCGGCACAAGCTTTACAGGAGGTTGCCAGTGGAGGGGAGCTTTCTCGATTGGCACTAAGTTTAAAATCGGTAGTGGCTGGGAATATGCAATTGGGTACCTTGATTTTCGATGAAATTGATACGGGAATATCAGGAGAGGTTTCATCAAAAATGGGCTCGATCCTAAAACAATTGGCAGACAAACATCAACTCATTTCGATCACACATTCCCCGCAGATTGCTGCCAAAGCAGATACCCATTTTTTCATTTATAAATTGGTTGAAAACCAAAGAACCTATACCAAGGTTAAAGAATTGGATAAATCGGGAAGAATCATTGAAATTGCCAAAATGTTGAGTGGAGATCCACCTTCTGAAAATGCTAAAAAGAACGCCATCGAGCTTATCGGTTAAGACATGAATACAGCTTACTATCAACAATTATTTCATCCGGACCGGATGAAACAAACCTTAGCGGAACTACATTGGTCAGATGCTTTTGATTGGATTAAGTATCAGCCTTCTATGGACTATGATCGATTAGCCGAACAACTATTGCAGCAGAAGATTCACTGTTTTATTGCGCCTTTATCCCAGGTTCCTTTGGATCGGAATCCCGAGATACAATTGGCCGCTTCTTCTTTGCGTCGAGAAGAGGCTTTCTATTGGAAAAATGAGACCGAAATTAAAAATTTGGCTTTTTTAAAACCAGAACACTGCATTCATTATCATTTACCAATCATTCCGTCCTTTATTCAGGCCTTTAATAAAAACGTTTCCTACGATCAGGTAGCCTTAGATCAGTTGTCTACATCGGATTTAGCGATCCATTATGGAAAAGAGTGGACCGAAGCCCCTTTATCAAAATTGAGTGAAGAAGAATGTACCCCGCCACCTGCGGCTGGAGTCTATGTAATGATTTGTCGAAAGTCGGATCAGGAAATGCGACAAAAATTGGCAGTCTTGCATGATGCCGATCAACTGTTGTTAACTAATCTGGAACGACAAATTCAAAAACATTATCATAAGCGTCAGGGAATAGAGTACTTAGGAGCACACCTTAGAAAAGACGCCAATGCATTTATACATGGCAGTATCGCTTTGCTGCAACGTAACGAGCAAAATCAACCGATATGGCGATACGCACATCATTCGCAAAGCACCAGTTTTCAATTTTTGGAAAATATATTACAATTACTGCATTGATTCGCACTTTTTAATGCTGGCATCTTTATGATTAATTCTTTGATTATCAATTGTTTGTTGTCTTGTATTAGAGGAAATCCTCATAAAGAAAAGATTGTAAGATAATTTACATTCGAGATATTTCTTAACATTTTACATGAGGGAAACAAAGCCTTCCGATTGTCTAGAAAGTACAAATAAGAAAATGACTTAATCCAATAAAAACGACTTCCTTAGGGGTCATTGTTAAACAACTTTAAAACCGATTATTATGTTAGAAAATTTACTTATTTCGACCCAAACATTGGCATTTTTTATACCAATCGTGATTTGTACTGTTTCTACGCTAGCTGTATTTTTGAGCTATCGCTTTTCGAAGGAATAGTTCTGGAGCGGCCATAATATACAAGACATAAATGCTGTGAGTACGCGCTCATGGCATTTTTTTTTGGGCCATCCTAGCCAGTAGGCTAGGTCGCTATGCTACATGGCTCACTGTTCGTTCGGCTACCGGTAAGCCGGTATCTCTCAGCGCTTGATGGAAATCAAGAGCTGAGACCATTGCGCAGCGCTTGTCCACTACCATCATTCTCAATCCAAAGACTATACTGGGATATTGATAACAGAATATATCCATGCTTACATACTCATTATAATTTGATCAATTCTGGAGGAACAAATACAGAAATTGATAATAATTATCGCCATCTATTTCGTTATGTACAAGATATAAAGCATCTGTCCTTTTTTGTGACCTGCTTATCGAAGTAAATTAATTTCATTCATCTTATTTTATTACTTTTGCGGAATGTTAATAACAGCTAATGAAATATCAACTTTTCTTGGTGGTGAAGTAGTCGGAGATCCAGAGGTTCAAGTGCATGCACCAAGTAAAATTGAAGAGGGTAAAGAGGGGACAATAAGCTTTTTAGCCAATCCCAAATATGAACCCTATGCCTATAGTACGGAGGCTTCTATTTTGTTAGTAGAGAAGAGCTTTCAGCCCACTCAATCCATCTCGTCTACACTAATAAAAGTAGATGATGTATACGCTTCCATTGGACTATTATTGGATAAATTCAAAGGTGCACAAGACACCTCCTTTCAAATTTCTTCGATGGCCGTCATATCGGATTCTGCAACGTTTTCAGATAAGGTATCGATTGGCGAATTTACCGTCATAAAAGAGGATGTCAACATTGGTGATAATACTGTGATTCATGCCCAAGTGAATATTGGAAGAAACTGTACGATAGGTCAAAATTGTTTAATCTATCCCAATGTGGTTATTTATCCCAATGCGGTGATAGGTAATAATTGTATTATTCATGCAGGAGCTGTGATTGGGAGTGATGGATTTGGTTACAGCAAAGATGACGCTGGAAAGTACACCAAGATTCAGCATGTAGGAAATGTCATCTTAGAAGATGATGTTGAAATTGGAGCCAATACCGTTATTGATCGTGCTACCATGGGTAGTACCATTATTCGTAGAGGAGTGAAACTAGATAATCTCATTCAGATAGCACATAATGTTGAATTGGGAGAAGATACGGCTCTAGCGGCTCAAGCGGGAATTGCCGGTAGTACAAAAATTGGCAAGGGCGTTATGATCGGTGGACAGGTGGGTATCGCTGGTCATAAAGAAATTGCAGACTTTGTCCAAATACAAGGTAAAAGTGGAGTGATCAGTAGTATCAAAGAAGTAGGGAAGCGATTATTCGGTTATCCAGCTTTGGACTATAAAGAGTTTCTCAGAGCCTTTGCCTCGATGAAAAAAGTTCCTGCACTTATTAAGCGTATTAATGCTTTAGAAAAACAATTAGCTGAGCAAAAAGATCAAGATAAACAAGAAAATAAATCGAAGGAGTAGCTTACTCTGGACTAACTTTTTTGGCGTAAGCCATATTAGAATATGAAACAAACGACCATACTTGAAGCAATCAGCCTACGAGGCATTGGATTGCATACTGGAATCGAAGCAGAAATTACCCTGCAACCAGCCGACCAAAATCATGGAATTAAATTTAGAAGAGTCGATTTGCCGGATCAACCGATTGTTGATGCAGATGTACAATATGTCATTTCTACCAATCGAAGCACGACCTTGAGAAAAGGAGAGGCTCAGGTATCTACGGTAGAGCATTTATTATCTGCATGTGTTGGACTGGGCATCGATAATCTATTGGTAGACATCACAGGCCCAGAAGTTCCAATCATGGATGGAAGCGCTCGATATTTCGTGGAAGCACTAAATAAGGCTGGAAAGAAAGAACTAGAAGCAGATAGAGAAGTGTATGTTATTGAAGAAACCATTTCATTCAAAGATCCGGATACTGGATCTGAATTGGTGGCGATTGCAGCGGATGATTACCAAATCACGGCGATGATTGATTTCGATTCTTCAATATTGAATAAGCAATACGCCAAGTTACACGACCTCAATCAGTATGAAGAACAAATCGCTCCGGCTCGAACATTTGTATTTGTCAAAGAATTGGAAAAGTTGATGGATCAAAATTTGATCAAAGGGGGAGACCTGGATAATGCCGTAGTGATCGCCGACGAACCAATGGACAAAGAAGAATTGGATCGATTGGCTAAAAAATTGGGTAAGCCAACCATGGAAATCCAGAACGAAGGCTATCTCAATACCACCAAGTTAAACTTTACCAATGAGCCGGCTCGACATAAATTGCTCGATGTATTGGGTGATTTGGCCTTAGTAGGTTGTTCCATACAAGGTAAAATCTTAGCGACAAAACCAGGGCATAGAACCAATGTGGAGTTTGCGAAGATCCTAAAAAAACACTACCGTGAATTAAAGAAACTGAAAGGAAAGCCTAAATATGATCCTTCTCAGGAAGCGATCATGGATGTTACCAAAATTCAATCCTTTTTACCACATAGATATCCGTTTTTACTCGTTGATAAAATCATTGAATTAAGTGATACGCATGTGGTTGGAGTGAAAAATATAACCATCAACGAACAGTTTTTTCAAGGGCATTTTCCTGGTAATCCTGTATTTCCAGGAGTACTGCAGATGGAAGCCTTAGCGCAAACTGGTGGAATCTTAGCCTTAAGTTTACAGGAGGAACCCTATGGTTGGGACACCTATTTTTTGAAGATGGATCACGTTAAATTCAAAAACAAAGTAGTTCCTGGAGATACCTTAATATTGAAAATGGAATTAATTTCGCCGATCAGAAGAGGCTTGGTTCAGATGCAAGGTACCGCTTATGTCGGCAATAAAATCGTGTCGGAAGGAGAATTGATTGCACAGATTGTTAAACAAAGATAGGAGAGAAGATGTCAAATTTAAGTGTAGTACATCCGAATGCAAAGATAGGATCGAATGTAACCATTTCTCCTTTCACCATGGTGGCGGAAGATGTTGAAATTGGGGATAATTGCTGGATTGGGCCGAATGTCTCCATTATGGATGGCGTGCGGATCGGTAATAATTGTAAAGTTTTCCCGGGTGCTATTTTGGGCGCAACCCCACAAGATTTAAAATACGAAGGAGAAGAATCGATATTGGAAATAGCAGATAATGTAATTATACGAGAATACTGTACAATCAATCGTGGGACGAAGGCGAATTATAAAACATACATAGGTAAGAATTCCTTGATTATGGCCTATGTACATGTCGCACATGATTGTATTATCGGTAATAATTGTATTTTATCGAATAATGTAAACCTTGCTGGACATATCGAATTGGCTCCTTATGTAATTGTAGGAGGAATGACGGCAGTACATCAGTTCGTTAATATTGGAATACATTCATTTATCGGCGGGGGATCGCTCGTACGAAAAGATGTACCTCCATATGTTAAAGCTGCGAGAGAACCATTATCCTACGTAGGTATCAATAGTGTAGGATTAAGACGTCGAGGCTTCGACGCCGCTCAAATAAAAACGATTCAAGATATTTATCGCATACTTTTTGTCCGAGGTTACAATACAAAACAAGCCCTTAAATTCATACATGAAGAATTTCCGACCAGTGATGAAAAAAGTACCATTCTGGAATTTATACAACAATCCAACCGTGGCTTAATGCGAGGATTTAGTAGACTAGCCTAATGTAAGTCCTATGATGCAAATCGAATTCAATGACGTTTCCAAACGATATGCTTATGAATGGATATTTAGGAAATTGAATTATCGAATCGATGCATCAGGTCGAGTCGGAATCATTGGTCCTAATGGATCTGGAAAGTCCACCTTGCTTAAAGTGTTATTAGCCACCATTGACCCCAGTGAAGGAAACGTTTTATACAGTGTGGATGGAAAGAATATTCCGGTGAATGAGGTATACGAACATGTATCTTTTACCGCACCCTACATGGGAATTCCAGATAACATGACCATCAGTGAGTTATTGTCCTTTCATTTTAAATTCAAACAGTTACAAGAAGGACTACAATTAGAAGATATACCTGCAATTGCATATCTGGATAAAAATAAGCACAAGTTGATCCGACAGTTCTCGTCTGGGATGAAACAACGATTCAAGTTGGCCATGACCTTTTGCACAAAGAGTTCCATCCTAGTTTTGGACGAACCGACCACCAATCTGGATGTGGAGGGCAAAGAATGGTTTCATCAAATGGTTGAGACATTTCTGAGGGAAAGAACATTAATCATCGCTACCAATGAAAAGGACGACTTGAGACTTGTACAAGATCAATTAAACATCATAGACTACAAGAAAAAATCATAACTGATTTCTTATTTTTTCTAGACTTTTTTTAATAGACTTTAATTTCTTCTCGATCGGCGCAATTTTCTTACGACGCTGATTAATAGCTTTGATTTCTTTGCGGGCTCCATCAATCGTAAATCCACGTTCCTTTAATAATTCATATATTAAATAGACCGTTTCAATATCCTTCACTGTAAATTGACGATCTCCCTTTCTATTTTTTCGAGGTTTTAATTCTGGAAATTCTCCTTCCCAATAGCGTAATAGTGAATTGCTTAGTTGAAGCATTTCCGAGACTTCTCCGATGGAGTAGTAAAGTTTTGTAAGGTTTGATGGTAGTTCTGCCATAGCTATACGCTTATTAGAGCATACCTAGATAACGAACGTTGCCTCAAAATAGTTTCTTCCACTTCCTTGCTTCTAAATAATTGGTATAGTATTTGAAATATTAAGCAGTATCCATTGATAATGGACTCTATCAATAATTATAAATGTATAGAGTGCTCATAATCAATGATAAATGAATTTGAAAATTTTAATCCAATTTTTAGTACGATCTACATTTTACTAGATCAACGAAAAAGTAAAGAAATGAAAAATTATTTTTTGAAAACTTTTACCATTTGTTTTTGCCTGTTTTTAGGCCTGACTTCTCTTTCTGCTCAGGAATACTATCCAGCGGAAGAGGCAGTGACCATTATTACTCAAGAATATTCAGAAGTGAATACCTTGATTAATGAGTGGAGTGGAGATAAGACAATGGCTTATTACAAAGCGGTATCTAAAAGACAATTACTTAGCGAAATGATCATGGGATTTAAGCGTGGTCAAACGACACAAGAGGTGGCTGAAGCGAGTAGTTCTACACATAGTAAAGATAAAGCTCAAAAAATCAAACCGATGTTTCCTGATTCAAAAGGAAAGGTAGGAACCAATTGGATTAATGAAGAGGTCATCATACTTCTGATCAAAGATTAAAATTTACTCAAACTATAAAAATACAAACGATGTATAATCGAATATTTACAAAATCGAACTTTATGGATCGATGCAAAAGCATTGCTCTTGCCCTGTTATTTTTAATAGCTGGAGTAATCAATGTTTCTGCAGAGATTAATATAAATACGATTTCAGCGAGTCCATCAGGGTATACACCTGGTTCAACGACCAGTATCGAATTTACGGTTGATTTTTCAACTCCGGATTTTGAATACGCTGATTTTATTGCATTTAATATGCCTGCCACGTGGACGGCAGTATTAACACCGGGCGCTCCGAATCCTACAGATGATGGGGGATGTGATATTATTACATCAAGTGGAGAAGGTACCAATCAGATTGTTTTTGGATTAGGTGATCCGATGGGCAACCCAACCGGTGGATCTGGATGTGGAGTTTTTATTGGAGGTAGCTATACCTTTTACTTAGATGTGACCGTACCAGCTGGTGAAACAGGAAATCAAGACGTTGCCGTTGAAATTTATGGAGATGGATTTGGGTCAAATCCGAGTTTATTCCAATCTCAAAATCTATCATTGGGTGTGATCGCATGTGCGATTACTTGTCCTAGTGATGTAATTGTTAATGTGGATCCAGGAACTTGTGGAGCGATGGTGACCATACCGCTTCCGACAGTTGTTGGTTCTTGTATGCCAGCACCGACGGATATGAGCGGATTCTATCCTGTAGGAACTACTGAAGTTACCTTTGAGGCTGATAACTCTAGCCCAACAGGTGCAGTAAGTTGTACGATTCAAGTAACGGTCATGGATAATGAAGGCCCAACACTGACGATTCCTTCGAATCAAACTTTGAGTTTGGACGGTGGAGAATGTGGCGCTATATATAATTATGTTGTCGATGCTTCAGATGCTTGTGGTGATATGCCTATCGTATTTACCCAAAGTACAGATCCAGTCAATATTACTAGTAGTTTTGCCTGCCCAGGTGGCGCAAATAGTTACTATAGGGTATTTGATTTGGCAGCACTTGGAATCAATACCAATGTAGAAATTACAGATATTGAAATAGGTGTATTTCAGTCTTTCAATATGCCAAGTGTTTCTGTAAGAATTCATGAATTAGTCGGAGCATTATCGATCAATAATTTAGAATTGATTTCAGAAAATACATTGAATCTTCCTGACTTGTTTATCGAGTTAACCAATTTCCCTATATCTGCGACCTTGGAAGCAGGAAAAACCTATGTGGTTGAAGTAGAAACCCCAGGAACAGTATTTAATGGCTTTGTCATGGGTACTAATTTCTCAGGAGAGTCCGGAACATCTTACCTATCTAGTAATTTCTGTGGTATTAATGATATTACTTCTATGACAGACGCAGGGGGACCTGGTCAAAATTTAGTCATGAGCATGCTTGGTAGTCAAGCAGCACTTACAGTAGAACAAACGGAAGGATTAGAATCAGGATCTGAATTCCCTATCGGAGTGACGACCAATACATTTGTGGTAACGGATGCTGCGGGAAACACAACAGAATTGTCATTTGACATTACGGTCAATGAATTTGCGGATCCAATAACCACCTTAGCTTGTAACAATCTCGTCAATATATCAATGGATGGGAATTGTGAAGCTTTGATAACTCCGGATATGGTCCTAGAAGGAGGTCCCTATGGATGTTATGATACCTATACCATTACGATCAAAGATAGTGATGGAAATGAGTATGGAAATATGATTACAGCAGATATGGTCGGATTAGAATTGATTGTTGAGGTGCAAGATCCGAATGATAATATCTGTTGGGGTGATATATTTATTGAAGATAAATTAGGTCCACAATTAGAGTGTGGCACTAGAAATACTCAATGTACGCAATCAACGGAGCCAGGAGCAGCTTTAGCTTCTACAATTCGATTGACTGCAGAGCCGAATGCCAGTATTGATGCTAATGCACCGAGCACACAAGATATTCCTTTTGAAGTATCTGGATTAGATGGTGCGATTATTACCGATTTAAATGTGGATGTTGATATTTCACACTCTTGGGTTTCTGACTTAGGAATCGTTTTGGTATCTCCAGAAGGAACGGAAGCGACATTGGCGATTCAGCCAGGTGGAGCAGTAGGATGTGGTGAGAATAACTTATTCGTGACGTTCGATGATGAAGCAGCATTAACCAATGTGGATTTAGATAATACTTGTACGGATGAAGATCCAGCTATTTCAGGTGATTTTCAACCAGCATCTCCACTATCTATTTTTGATGGGGAAGATCCAAATGGAACTTGGTATTTGAGAGTAAATGATTTTGCTTTCGGTGACGGTGGTGTAGTACGATCATTTACTTTGGAAGTAAGTCAATCAGGTGGAATTGTGGGATTACCAATTCCAGAGGATGCTACTTTTTCTCCGTTAGGAAATCAATCGTTTTATGTCTTTGGGCTTGACCCATGTGGACCAACGATTCTAAGCTATACGGATGATGTGAATGATATGGATTGTACGAGTCCATATACACAAGTTATTTATAGAACGTATACGGCTACAGATGAGTCAGGCAATGAGGCTATGTCTTGTGTTGATACGATTAATGTAGAACGTACGGATCTTGGATCACTTGAATTACCAAGAGATTATGATGATTTAGATTTACCATCATTAAGTTGTACTTCAGGATATCCAACTCCAGCAACGACTGGATCACCTACAGGTTCATTCTGTGAAAATGTTCAGATGGATTACGAAGATATTACCATCGATATATGTGAAGGTAGTTACAAGGTTTTACGATACTGGACCATCTTTGAATGGTGTGAAAGCGAAGTAGTAGAGTATACTCAAATTATTAAAGTAGTAGATAAAGAAGGACCAAGTATAACTTGTCCAGTGATTGATGGACCGATTTCAACATCGCCGTCTTCATGTGATGCTAGTCTATTTATTCCAGTGCCAACCATTAGTGATAATTGTACGGCGATTCCGACTTATACAGTTGAAGCTAGTAGTGGAACATTGGTGACTCAAGGTCAAAACTATAGTTTGATCGATTTAGAAATTGGTACGCATACCGTTACTTATACAGCAACGGATAATTGTGGTAACAGCTCTACTTGTTCATTTGATTTCGAAGTTGTGGATGATATTTCTCCAGTAGCAGTTTGCGATCAACATACAACAGTATCCTTATCATTTGATGAGCAAGTATATGTTGACGCCGAAACGTTTGACGACGGATCCTATGACGAGTGTTCGGATATTACTTGGTCTGCAAGAAGAATGACTGACGCTTGTAATGTAGCGGGTAATACCTCATATAGTTCGACAGTAACATTCTGTTGTGCGGATGTAGGAACGACCGTGATGGTAGAATTTAGAGTAGTGGATGAGTCAGGAAATTCTAATACTTGTATGGTAGAAGTAGAAGTGGATGATAAGATCGCTCCAGCCATTCAAGTTCCAGATAATGTTACCTTGAATTGTCAAGATGACTATACAGATTTAAATCTGACAGGGGGCATGGCACAAGGATTTGATAATTGTGAAATCGATGAGATTACATTTACCGATTTTCCTGCGATTGGATCTTGTGGATCAGGACAGGTTACAAGACAATGGACAGTCACAGATAAGAGTGGATTGACAGCGAGCGGAACACAGTTTATCTTCTTACAGGATAATGATCCATTTGATATTAATGACATCAATTTCCCATCAGATGTGACCTTGACGTCATGTGAAGCATCTACGGATCCATCAGCAACGGGAGAGCCGATAATTTCAGATGATATTTGTAGTCAAGTAAGTTATACTTTCTGGGATGATAAATTTGTTATCGTTGATGAGGCTTGTGAGCAGATATACAGAAAGTGGACCGTGATCGATCAATGTCAGTACAATGCCAATACTGGACAAGGTATTTGGGAAGATGTACAGGTGATTGAAATTATCAACAATACGGCGCCAACCTTCGTGACGGCATGTACGAATCAAACTTTTGATGTCTTTGGAAATTGTGAAGGTGAAGTTTCACTGTCCGTGGAAGCTTCAGATGATTGTACGCCAGAAGATAAGTTAGTATATACGTGGAAAATCGATGCTTTCAATACAAATGATGGAGTATTCGAGTTCGAAAATACAGGAAGCAGCTTAACGTCTGTATTCCCAGTAGGTACACACAGAATTGTATGGACAGTTTCGGATCGATGTGGAAATATTGAAACCTGTGATTATCTATTTACTGTGCGAGATGCTAAGGCACCAACACCGTATTGTATTTCATCCTTGTCAACAGCGGTGATGAATACCAATGGTGAAGTGACGATCTGGGCAAGTGATTTTGATTTGGGTGCAACAGATAATTGTACACCACCGGAATTATTAATTCCTTCATTCACGGAAAATGGAATCACTTCATCGCTAACCTTCACTTGTGACGATATCCCGAATGGTATTGCAGCTGTAATTGATGACATCCAAATTTGGGTAACAGATGAGGCAGGAAACAAAGATTTCTGTACGGTATCTTTATTAGTTGAGGATAATGAAGCGGATTTCTGTGAGGACATGGGTACGGTGACGGCTTCGGGTGCTATTTACACTCCAAATGACGAAAAAGTCGAGGAAGTTGTACTAGAAGCAACCAATGGTATCGAAGATGTACTTACCTCGGAATTGGATGAACAAGGTAATTACTCTTTTGATTTCATTCCAAACTTTGATTATGAAATCACGGCAGAGAAAAATATCAATTTCATCAATGGTGTGACAACATTAGATATTGTATTGATTCAAAAGCATATTTTAGGATTACAAGTATTTGATTCTCCTTATAAAACGATTGCAGCTGATACGGATAACAATGGTCAGATATCAGGAGCGGATATCATAGCAATTCGACGATTAATCTTAGGATTTACCGATGATTTCCCGAATGAGCAACAGTCATGGAGATTTGTGGATCAAAACGCTAACTTCGACAATGTATACGAAGTGTTCCCTTATGATGAAATTCTGGATGTCAACTTTAATACAGGAGCCAATTTGATCAATGATTTCATTGGTGTAAAAATCGGAGATGTGAATCAAACTGCTTCTCCAGCGACATTTGCTTCAAACGTGGATACTAGATCTGATAAAACATTGAATTTAGTGATGGATAATAGTTCTCTTAGAGCTGGTGAAGTCATAGAAATTCCTGTATTCGCAGATGAATTCAATAACATGTTGGCTTATCAGATGACCGTTGAATTTGATCTTACTAAATTGATGATAAAGGATATCCGTGCAGGTGCTTTAAATATTACAGATCAGCATATGAATATGACCAGATTGAATGAAGGTCTATTCTCGACGATCTGGAACAGTTCTGAGCCTGTATCTACCGACGAAGCTTTATTCTATTTGATCGTAGAAGCAAAACGTGATACCGATATTTCTGAAGTCTTCAGAACAAGTAATCGAATCACAGAAACGGTCGCATATGATGCCAATTATCAGGATTCTGATATTCAGATTCAATGGAGAGATAGAGAAGGCGTGATGACGCAAACGGATCAATTTGTATTGTACCAAAATACACCGAATCCATTTGCAACTACAACGAACATCGCCTTTGATTTACCGCAATCTTCTCAGGTTGAATTGACCATATTCAACATGAATGGAGTTCTTGTTAAAACGATTCAACAAGGATTTGCAAAAGGATATAATTCGATAGAAATCAATAAAGATGATTTACAGGCTAGTGGTGTTTATTATTACACGATTCGAGCAGGTGAACATACCTCTAACGGAAAAATGATTCTGATCGATTAAGATAAATAGTAGAGTGAATTAATTTAGACGAAAGGGTTGTTGAACGAGGTTTGACAGCCCTTTTTTCTTTGCAGCGAATGGACATGTTTTTAAGTCAATGTAGTAGAAAGCATTTAAACAATGAAATACCAACACCTACTTTTGATACTCTGTGTGAGTTTAATACTAAGCTGTACGGGGAAAAATGAATTTAAAACAACACAATTAGGTTTCTTTCAAGACTTTATTATATTCGGATCTGTATTTCCCGGTTGTCAAGAAGGAGATCGATTATTGTTTTTACTGACGGAAGATGCCTTGAGAAGATGTGTCGATGACTACAATTACAATACTTCTTGTAAACGAACTCCTTTTATAGATATTCCGCTGGACCATAAAGATTTCCATAGAGCATCTGTATTATTTAAGGTGCCGAAGAGCTTATTAGAAAATGATATTAAATCGGAGTATTTAGATGTAACCATAGGATGTGGTGATTATTTTATTTTTGGACGTGTAGATGGTCAATCTTTTGAATTATCAACGGATGATATTACTTCTAGTGCCCCGCCTGATTTGATTAAGTATTTTAAAACATTCCAACGTTTGTATGGAAGCTTGATATAAATGGAAATGAAAGTATTTATTCCTCTTTTCGGTATAAGTACATATTTCCATCCAATGGAGTGTCATCTTGATACATATATTGTTCACAGAATACTTGCATACTCCAATGGAATTGAGGTAGAGGATCCAATATTAATTTAAAATATTGGCCTTGATTATTTGGCCAATCAAAGGCTTCGATTGTCCATGTATGGGAGCTTTTGTACTCAGTATCTTCTCGATTAAATTGCAGCTCTAGTTGATTTTCTTCAATGACTACTTTTGAAGATGGTTCTTCAACGGCAGTATTCCAACCTTCTCCATGCCCAATAAGCCTCCATTCGCCTATTAAATTTGATTCAATCTGGGTCTTGCTAGTCCAAGAATCCATCAAACATGTTTCCATGATCGTCCGTTCGTTTTCGTCAATTCGACCATCTTCTGGTGTTTTATTACAAGAAAAAATTAAACAAGATAGTAGGATTAAAGGCTTAATAAATAATCGCATCATTCAAAATTTTTAGTAAGCATGGAGCTAACAAGTAAGACGAAGAAAGGATTAAAAGGGTTGGTGAGATGGGATTAATTCATTGGAAGTACTACAAGTAAGCACACTATTGTACATGAATGTACGTTGTATTAATAAGACTACAAACTTGCCTATGTACTTTTCCAAGTCTATATCTTTTATTCAGTAATATATATTGAATGGATAATATTGGATTTTATACACCATAGCTGAGTTCATAAGTGCTTGGTTTAATGGATCGATATTTGAATCAATTTGCGCCCTTTCATTACTCGAAGCACTGGTGCCATTTGTAAGGCGTTTTCTTATCTTTAAGTACTGCATGTTCTTTTGTATAGTTAAATGAAAAATTTATGGACATCTTTAAGTGTATTGTTTCTTTTCTGTTGATCACGATTATTTCGAATCCTTTACGATCTCAAGAGATCGAGTGGAAGGGGATTTTTGGAGGAACGAATGATGATGGTCCAGCCTATGTTGTTGAAACTCCAGATAATGGTTTTATCGTAGTAGGAGGTACGCTTTCGAATGATATCGATTTCACAGAAAATAATGGTTCAGAAGATTTATGTCTTTTTAAATTGAGTTCGGAAGGAGAGCTTCAGTGGCAACATACCTATGGTGGAGGAAAGGTGGATAGAGCCTATCATATCATAGCTACCAAAGATGGAAATTATCTAATAGCTGGACATACTTCTTCCGATAATGGAGATGTTACAAATGCCTATGGAGAAGTAGATTTCTGGTTATTGAAGATCAACTCAGAAGGCGAAATTATTTGGGAAAGAACATATGGAGGTAGTGCATCAGATGCTATTCAATCGATTATAGAGTTAGAAAATGGGCAATTACTAGCTATTGGTGGTAGCCGTTCAGCAGATGGCGATTTATCGTCTAATTACGGTTCAGTCGATATCTGGATGATTAAAATGGAACAAAATGGAGATGTTATTTGGTCCAGAAATTATGGAGGAACCGGTGTTGATCGAGCCAATATTGTATTCGAATTGAATGAAAATGCTTACGTGATCATTGGCTATGTCCGATCCGATGATGGAGATATAACCATTAATCATGGTCAATCGGATCTTTGGGTGGCTAGAACGGATTCGGATGGAAACATACAATCAGAATGGAGTTATGGTGGTTCAAAAGATGAAACCATTATCACTGCTATTCAGACTAATGATAATGGATTCTTAATTGGTGGACGTTCGGATTCTTCCGATGGAAATGTCGTTTCAGGTCAAGGAGGGGCATGGTTAATAAAGCTTGATAAAGATTTCCAATTGGAATGGGAAAATAGCTATGGAGATATATTTATGACTTATGCTTTGGGTTTGGTATCGAAGCTAGATAATACATACATAATAGGAACCAATGCTCGAAAAACCGGATTTGAAGATTATGGATTGATGCGTATTGACCAATTTGGAGAAGTTTTGGAGGCCCAATACTTAGGAGGAACAGAAAGTGAAACCTTGAGAACCGCCATTGCAACAAATGATGGTGGGCAATTAGTAATAGGACATACAAGATCCGATGATGGTGACGTAGGAGAAAATTATGGCAAATCCGATTTTTGGATTATTAAAATGGAAGGATCTCTTATAAATTCTACCTTAGATGAAGGGCAGGACGAATTTGATATTTACCCAAACCCATCAACTGGTCTTGTTCATATTAAATGTGAGAATAAGAAACTCGACTTTGAAAAAATCACAGTATACAATTTCTTAGGGCAAGTCGTGTCTCAAGTTGATTTTTCCAATCAAATCAATTTAAATGCATTGGCCAATGGCACGTATTTATTGAAAATAGAAACGAATGCTGCTCCAATATCGAAGATCATTCAGATCGTCCATTAGATGGACATTCATGGAAGTGAACATAAGGGCCATGCCGTTTCACCACAACGAAAATTTCTTACGCTAGTCTACAGACGGACCATATAAGTGATGAATGCCTCACGGAGGGTTATATATCACTAAGTGGAGGTGCTGTGAGTTCTTCAATATTCCAGCCTGCTCTTTTAGCACCAGCCTGATAACTGCTTTCCAAGAATGATAACAAGGTAGCTCGTGGGTCATCAGAAGCTCTTACCTCTTCGTAGGCTAAGGTAGCCATGGGACTTCCATTAGAATCGATCCATTGAGCACTAGAAGGATTCAAGGCTTCTTGGTCGAGTCCTTCCGGCGAAGGAAATGTATACGAGTAAAAAGTGGCTTGTGGAACGTTAGGATCCCCAGCCCAGAAGCCGCAACTTATTTGTTCGTGAGAATAGGTATCTCTTTCTAAAAGACGTCCCTTCTTACTACCATCGTTTGGAAGCCTTTTACCCGAAAAACGCGTCACAGTAAGATCGAGACTGTGCCAATAAATATGAACTGGACAAGTCTTACCATAGAAACGACCACTAAATTCTTGAAATACATCTCGAGTCCAACTCATAGCTTTCCAGAATTCTGTAATGGCATCCCAATCATAGTGATGGTATTCTGTAATTTGATCAAAGGGTTTTTGTACCGCCATATCTAACGGTGTTTTGATAAATTTAGGTTCCAATTCAAAGCTTTTTAATGCTTTCATGAAAGACTCGTAAAATGCCGCGACTGTTGGATCTACTGAAAGGTCAATCCGTATGGTCTTTTTATAACTACTTTGCAGCAGAACCGCTTTTTCTCGAATGTCAAGATGAATATCCAAGGATTCGATTCCGTCCTGTAATGGAATTTGATAGGTGCTAATTCCTTTTGATGAAGGAAATAGGGTCATGTACCACCAGTGATTCTTTCTTCTAGTCAATTTCAATTTGGCCTTACCGATGATTTGAAGAATTAAATGCAGGGTGGTTCGACTATCAACCCAAGCCGCATAGTTTAGTACTGGAAGTTCATTTTTAGAAATCATATATCTTAATTTATCAGAGTAAAACCTCTATCCAATATAATGATTTTCCTTTCTAATGGTTCTTCTGAAATCGATGTATTATGAAAATTACCATGGAATGCATGTAATCCCATAAACTCTAGTTAAAAATTGAAACGAGAATTAGGTGCTTGCACTTACATCTCATTATCATACACCACTACCTTGGTCCACTTGTCCTTGTGATCTTCTATGAATTTGAGATGGATAGGATCGACTTGATAAGCGTCATGCGCGGCCAAATCCACGAATTCTATATTCATTCCATAGGAATAACTCTGATCCACTACCTCTCGATTCTCGGTGTTGGACGGTTTTCCCATGCGCAAGCGCTTCACAGATTCGATGGTGCTAAGGGATTTGCAAGATTGTACAAAAGCTTGCTCATCTGCCTCTGATAGGTCTTCCTTGAGCCAAATGTATACCGTATGCATGATCGTAGGAGATTCCATTTGCTGCTGATACGCCTGAGCTTCCTGTTGAGCCCGTTCTAATTGTTCAAGTTTTTCTTGATTGATAGCCGTGTTATTGTTGCATGAACATACAATAAGGCATGCTAAAAATAGGTAGATACTATTTCTCATTGATAAATACTAAAAAAGGGGTTAAACTATTTGTAATCATACAGGATACATCCTTGTTTACCGATGCCTACTAGAACATTACAAAGAGCATTACAATATGCCGGTATCATGGTCAAAGTAAATCAATTTATACTATTTGTGCTTGGTCTTACCGTAAAAGATTTCCAATTTATACGTTGTTCTTCCCAAGATTAAAGAATAGAGCTAATGCTGTGCTTAAAGAGTCTATCGTCAAGACTATTGATAATAGACGGAAATCTTATTCATTTGGAGATGATGATGTAAGATCATGGTGATCTAGAAGGAATTAAATTGCTGCAAAAAAGTGGAGAGTTGCCGCGGTAGGAATAGTAGCCGCCACGAAGTGGTCCCGAAACAGAGTGTAGGGATGAAACGGCGAATAGTCCGGTCCTTTAGGAACCGCCCTAAACAAAAAAAGCGCATCACAAATGGACACGCTTTTAAAATATCTTTAAGCAGATCGATTAATCAAAAGACTGATTTTCAATAATCGCTTTATTGACCAATTCTTGGTATTCACTCGGTGATAAACCATCTAAGCAGTAATCTATTGGGTTGATTGCTTTACCATTTAATCGAACTTCATAATGTAGATGTGGTGCTGTCGACGTTCCTGTACTACCGACTTTTCCAATTTCTTGCCCCTTGATTACTTTCTGTCCAACTTCCACATCAATCGAATACATGTGCGCATATAGAGTCGAATAACCATATCCGTGATCGATGATCACATTACGACCGTATCCGTTCTTTTTACGTTGAACACGAGTTACCGTACCATTTCCAGTGGCAATGATAGCAGTACCTCTAGGCGCTGTAAAATCAATTCCAGCGTGGTGTTTTTTAACCTTATGTACCGGATGAATTCGAATTCCATAACCAGATAGCGCGCCCAATTTTTTCTTGAGTTGATCCTCTCGAACCGGCTTAATAGATGGAATAGAAACCAATCGTTTTTCTCGTTCAATGGCTAAACTGTGCAAGGTGTCCAATGAAGTCTTTTGAATGTTTACTTTACGTTGAAGTTTATCGGCCTTGGAATTGTATTCTTTTAATTGATCTTTAACCTCCTGATTGTTGGTTAAGTAATTGTAAGGATTTCGTCCTCCGACACCACCTTCCCAGATTTGCTCATCAATCGGATCCATACCGAAAATGATCCGGTGGACGTTGGCATCTTTTTCTTGAAGTTTATCAATTTCTTGGGCTAAATTTGCTAGATATTCGGTTTGTTCATTGAGATGTAGGGACATCTCGCTAATCATTTTCTTTTGGACCTTCTCTTGGGGAGTAACTGTAATCTTATCGATCCCGTAGTAAAAAACGAATCCTGCTACCAATACCGCACATACATAACTAATTCCTTTGAGCAGCCTCGTCTTTAACGGTATTTCAACCTTCTCATACCGCAACGTCAAAGGATTATAGACGTATTTTTCTTTTTTCATCGATTCAATCTTGATCAAATTAGTACATTTGCATTTCTTTTGAAAAAGTGGTTTAATTTTCTTCTTAGAAACGCCGTAATATGTTCAACGGGTAGGTTAGTAATTTGCAGCCCAAAAATAGCAGTGAAAAGACGAAAATCAAAATTTTTACTACAAAAAAAAGAAATTGTCAAATATTTGTTTTGATAATACTTAAAATACTGTAAGACATAGGCTTATATTTATTAAGTCATTTAGTGATACCAATTTTTATTTTGTAAATTATGCAATCTAGAGAAATAAGAAAGAAGTTTTTAGATTTTTTCGAGACTAAAAAACACAAAATTGTGGCCTCGGCACCAATCGTTCTGAAAAATGATCCAACCCTGATGTTTACAAACGCTGGGATGAACCAATTCAAGGATTATTTTCTTGGAAATAAAGCCTCTGAAAATAATAGAATTGCCGATACACAAAAATGTCTCAGAGTATCTGGAAAGCACAACGATCTGGAAGAAGTGGGTATTGATTCCTACCACCATACCATGTTCGAAATGCTGGGGAATTGGTCGATAGGTGATTACTTTAAAAAAGAAGCGATTGACTGGGCCTATGAATTATTGGTAGACGTATACGGTTTAGATAAGGATCGTCTATATATAACTGTTTTTGAGGGGGATGAAGAAGATGGCGTCGAAGCGGATGACGAAGCATTTGATTTTTGGAAGGCTTACTTTCCGGAAGATCATATATTATATTGTGATAAAAAAGACAACTTCTGGGAAATGGGGGATACAGGGCCTTGTGGACCTTGTTCTGAAATTCACATAGACCTTCGTCCAGATGAAGAACGAGCGAAAGTACCAGGTAGAGAATTGGTCAATAAGGATGATCCGATGGTCGTTGAGATTTGGAACCTTGTATTTATTCAATTCAATAGAATGGCGAATAAATCCTTGGAAGAGCTCCCTGCGAAGCACGTAGATACCGGTATGGGTTTTGAACGTCTTTGTATGGCCCTTCAAAATAAAACCTCCAATTACGATACGGATGTTTTTACACCATTTATTGAATTAATCGAGAAGATCTCTGGAAAAAAATATACCGGAAGCTATGATTTACAGGCGAAATCGGATATCGCTATGCGGGTTATTGCCGATCATATTCGAGCGGTAGCGTTTACGATTGCTGACGGCGAACTACCGTCTAATACGGGAGCGGGATATGTTATTCGTAGGATCTTGAGACGAGGGGTGCGCTATTATTATTCGTTCCTGGATGTCAAAGAACCGATGATGCATCAGTTGATTCCTTTGTTGGCTGAGAATTTTAGTGATGTCTTTCCAGAACTCATTGCGCAGAAGGAATTTGTGCAAAATGTAGTGTTGGAAGAGGAAAAATCCTTCTTGAAAACACTTGCTGGAGGTTTGAAGAGGATTGATAATCTCATTTTGAACGATAATCACCTAGAGGGTAAAGTAGCTTTTGAATTATACGATACCTATGGTTTTCCTTTCGATTTGACACGATTGATCGCCTCGGAAAAAGGATGGACGCTGGATAAATTAGGTTTTGATCTGGCATTGCAAGAACAAAAAGATCGTGCACGAAAGGATAGTAAGAAGATCACTGGAGATTGGAACACGGTACATGTCGGTAGCGAGGTGGAATTTCACGGATATGATCTATTAAAGATGGAAGATGCCAAGGCACTTCGATACCGAATTGTGACGGTAAAAGACAAGCCTCAGTATCAACTGGTCTTAGATAAAACTCCGTTTTATGCCGAGGGTGGTGGACAAGTCGGCGATACCGGCTTACTGTGGTTTGGTGATGAAAAAGTGGAGGTTATCAATACCAAGAAGGAAAATGACCTGATCATCCATCTTATCAAGAAATTACCAGAAAACCTTGAAGCACCGATTCGGGCAGAAGTGAATGCTCGTAAACGGGGTTTGACCGAAAACAATCACTCAGCGACGCATTTATTACATGCTGCTTTACGACGCGTTCTTGGAGAGCATGTACATCAAAAAGGATCTTTGGTCAATGAGAAATATCTTCGATTTGATTTCTCTCATTTCTCGAAGGTGACGGATGAGGAAATTGCTCGGATTGAAGCGATGGTCAATGAGAAAGTACGTGCTAATATACAGTTACGAGAGGATCGATCTATTCCGATTGCACAGGCTCAGGAATCAGGTGCGATGATGTTATTTGGTGAGAAATATGGCGAAGAGGTTCGGATGATTACCTTCGACAAGGACTATTCAGTAGAATTATGTGGAGGTTGTCATGTGGATGCTACGGGTTCGATTGGTCAATTTAAGATCATTTCAGAATCGGCTGTGGCAGCTGGTGTACGTCGTATCGAAGCGGTTAGTTCGATCGAGGCGGAGAAGTTTATTAATAAAGAATTGGAAGAGTTGAAATCCATCCGAGGCTTGTTTAAAAATCCGGTAAACACCGCTAAAAATGTATTTAGTTTACAGGAGGAAAATAAGAAGTTGAAGAAGCAGATGGAAGAGATGATGGTCGCGCAAGCAGCCAATTTGCAAGATGCTCTATCCAATGACTTTGTGGATTGTCACGGGGTGCAATTGTTGACTAAAAAGTTAAGTCTAAACGATACTGGAGCTGTGAAGACCTTGGCCTATAATTTGTGTAAATCGAAGCCAGAATCCATTGTTGGATTCGGATTTGAGAAGGATGGAAAGGCGCAGTTGATGATTGTAGTGAGTGAAGATATTTCTGAAAGCTATAGTGCCGGAACGATGATCCGAGAAGTCTCGAAGCATATTCGAGGTGGCGGAGGCGGTCAAGCTTTTTTTGCCACAGCAGGAGGTAAATATCCAGAGGGTATCGAAGATGCATTGAAAGCCATCAAGGACTATATTAAGGAGCATTAAAAAGATTTGGGTGAGTCCCAGAAAAATAGAAGAGGCTGTCTCATAAGTAGGCAGCCTCTTTTTTTTATTTGGCACATATTTCGT
>JAHDFB010000110.1 GCA_020628475.1 Saprospiraceae bacterium
AAGACAAAAAGGAGACCTTGCCCAAACTCGTTTAGGCTTGGTAACGTTGATTTGGTATGTGGGGCTAGAATTGAAGGATGTTTCATGCTTACGATTTCTTCCGCTTGAAGGCTGCTCGTCCAATCACCAGAAATCTGCCTGGTGATTACTCGAACAGTGTGCAAGGTAATACGTGTGCTTTGGATTGGTAGAAATAATTTCGATTGTTTTAAATGATAGTAATATGATCTTATTAATCACGATATTTATCGATCCGAGAAGTACGTTTCGAATTTTACGCGTGAAGGATAGTAGAGGTCATGCGGTAGCATGATCCTGAGCAGAGCGATGGATGAAACCTCGCATAGCCTGGTACTGATCGGCGGAGGCGGTAGTAAAGCCGATCTGTGCACGCCCTTATTAATTTAAAGATTACGTGCATATTTTTGTTCAACACTATCACGCTGAATAGATCCTGAATTGCTTTAATTAATTGCCTTTGTTGACACCCTTTAAAAAGGGAACGAAGCTGAATGCTCCAAATTCTTCCTTGCGAAAACTCTTAACGGAATCTCTGGTATAACGGATCATTTTTTGTTGATCATCATCGCCCATAGGAATGACCATTTTACCATGGATCGCCAACTGGGAAAGCAAGGTCTTAGGAACCTCCGTCGCTCCAGCTGTCACGATGATTTTGTCGAAGGGTGCAAAGCGCGGAGCCCCCTTATAACCATCGCCAAACAGCGTACGAATCTGACGAAATCCTATGCGCGGCAATAGTTCCGATGTGATGTTATACAGTGCTTCCTGTCGCTCGATCGAATATACCTTGGCGCCCATATAAGCTAATATGCAAGCTTGATAACCAGAGCCTGTACCGATCTCGAGTATCTTGTCACCTGGTAATACTTCCAATAATTGGGACTGAAAAGCCACCGTGTATGGATGTGAGATGGTTTGCGCCGCTTCAATAGGAAAGGCGCGATTTTCGTAGGCTCGTTCTTCGAAGGCACTATCTAGAAAGTAATGACGAGGCACCATTCTGATCGCTTCGAGTACGCGTTGATCGGTAATTCCCTGATCCTCCATAATACGGACCAATTGCTGTCGCATGCCTTTATGTCTGTAATTGTCGATCAGTGTTTTTTTATGTACCTTGTTCTTTATTCCTATCACTTCTTTCTATTTGAATCGGAAATATATTAAGAAAAATTGTAATATGTATGATCTTTTTCCTTTTTTAAGATATGATTGTAGAAATCGTTGAATCGTGCTGCGTATCTTGAAAAATAATTGAATGATTGAAATAAAAATTAAATGTTGATTTACTAGCTATCTTAGTATTTTATTGCATAATTGTTAAAATTTCAATGTTTTATATTGAAATGAAGATGGAATGAACGATTGTATTTTATCGGGATATGAAGCTAAAGCACTATATTACAAGCATTTGGAACTATTTTACAAATAGAATACTTAATATTGTGGAGATTTCACCACAAAATAAGCGAATGAAACATTTAATATTATTTGGCCCTCCTGGCTCTGGAAAAGGAACGCAAGCGAAGCAATTGGAAGAAAAGTTTGAGATGGTGCATATTTCAACCGGTGATCTGTTTCGTTATGAAATCGGAAATGAAACCCCACTAGGGCTAAAGGCGAAATCGTTTATTGATGCTGGAGAATTGGTACCGGATGAAGTAACCATTGGCATGTTACAAAATAAGGTGAATATGCACCCTGAAGCAAAGGGTTTTATTTTTGATGGTTTTCCGAGAACGATTCCTCAAGCTGAGGCATTGGATTTGTTTTTGGAAGGTCGCGGAGAATGTATCAATGGCTTGATTGCTTTGAAGGTAGATGATGAGGAAATTGTTCAGCGATTATTAGAACGTGGTAAAACATCTGGTCGAGCGGATGATAGCAATGAAGCGGTAATTCGAAATAGAATTGATGTTTACAAAGAGCAGACTTCACCGGTCTATGATTTTTACGATGAAAAAAATGTGTCTCAAGAAATTGAGGGTGTCGGTTCTATCGAAGCAATATTCGAACGTTTGAGCACTGCGATTGAAGCTTTATAAGGATGTTTTTGAACCTTGCTTTTGAAAGGTAAGCTTGAAACATGTAGACTTTTAAATAAGATATAATACAAGATGTTATTGGAAATCCGATAACATCTTTTTTTTGGTAATTTTACGTTCAAATAGGATTTTATGGCCAATGAAAATTTTGTGGATTATGTGAAAATCTGTTGTAGAACAGGGGCAGGTGGTCCTGGGTCTACCCATTTTCATCGTGATCGTTTGACAGCGAAAGGTGGTCCTGATGGTGGCGACGGTGGTCGAGGAGGTCATATTATCTTACGGGGAAATGAACAGATGTGGACCCTATTACCCTTAAAATATAAAAAGCACGTCATTGCAAAGCCCGGTGGACATGGAGGAAGTGCTCATAAAACGGGGGCGCAAGGTGAAGATATCGTTTTGGAAGTACCATTGGGTACAATAGCGAAGGATGCCGAAACAGGCGAATATTTGTTCGAGATTGTTGAACATGAAGAAGAGATCATTCTTCTATCCGGTGGTCGAGGTGGTAAAGGGAATGCGAACTTTAAAAGTTCGACACATCAGACTCCTCGTTTTGCCCAGCCAGGTGAACCTGGAAAAATGGAGTGGAAAATTTTGGAATTAAAAGTGTTGGCTGATGTCGGTTTGGTAGGTTTTCCAAATGCCGGAAAGTCGACCTTGTTATCTTCCATTTCTGCCGCGAAACCTAAAATTGGTGCTTATCCATTTACTACCTTAGTTCCAAATCTTGGGATTGTTTCTTATCGAGATAATCGTTCTTTTATCATGGCCGATATCCCGGGAATTATTGAAAATGCGCACCAAGGAAAAGGCTTGGGGATTCGTTTTTTAAAACACATTGAACGGAATTCTGCTTTATTGTTTATGGTTCCAGCTGATGCGGATCATATTGGTGATGAGTATCGGACTTTGTTGCGTGAACTGGAGTTGTACAATCCTGAATTATTGGATAAGCCTCGATTGTTGGCTGTTTCGAAAGAGGATTTGATTGATGACGAGTTGAAGGAAATGATTCAAGAAGATCTACCCAATGATATTGAGGTGATCTATTTTTCGGCCGTGGCACAAAAAGGATTGTTGGAGTTGAAAGATCGATTGTGGGCTTTGATGAATGCTTAGTTATAGATACGGGTAATTTGTTTCTCCATATTTTATAAAGATGTCAGCAGGTGATTGGAAAGAAATGTTGGTGGCCGTTCAAACCGGCGATCTTGATTTGGTGAAATATCATATTGGACATGGTATCAATCCGAATTATCAGCATCCAGAATTACTGACGACTCCGTTGATGGAAAGTATTTCTTTTGGACATATTGAGATTGCCGAATATCTTCTAGCACAAGGTGCTGATCCTACTTTAGTAGCTGGCTTTGGGGCGGAAGGTCCGTTGGACTTGGCCAAGAAATCTAAGAATAAGGATATGGTTCGATTGATACGATCGCATCTTCCCAAGAGGCGAGGAATTTTGGGTAGGTTTTTTTCGAGGAGGAGTTGACTCGAATGCTTGTCGGTTGTGAGAAGCATTGATTGGTTGAAAGCATGAGGGATTAGGGCTATCTTGGGGATAGCTATGGGATGGAGGTGGATTTTTGTTGGTCTTGGTGATTAGGGACTAATTATCGGGTGGATGTTGGCGTTTTTTACGATGATTTGAGTGGGAATGAAAGAGCTTTTGGTATTTCTGAGTAGAAATTGTCCAATTTCTTACTACTAAACTTGGGAGGGCCCAGTTTAGTTGAATTTTTTCCTTTTCTTTTCGCCCCAATTTCAAGTCCTTACTACATAAAATCACCGATCCTTCTCCCGCGGAATGATCAATTCGATAATGTTTCTTCAAACCCCAATACTTTTTCTTCCGCTGATACAAGGCCATCTTCTGCTCACGCATATTTTCCAAATGCTCCAATGCCTCTTCTAAGTTCTCAAAAAAATAACGACGATAACTATTACGCACCAGCACCCCCTGCCGTCCACGAAGAAAATTAATCCGTCGAACATAAGTCGATAAAAACAATCGCATCCGATTGGATATAATGCGCCACATGTCGGTAATATCAATATCCTCCGAACCGCCATGCATTCGATAACTCACCAGAATATCTTCTGCTTTTTTTAATTTGACGGCCATGTGGAAGCCGTGCTGATCGATGCAATATTCTTGCAGTTCCAGGTAATCTTTTAGGTAGTAATCAAAATAGGTCAGCATCAATTTAGCTTCCTTCAAATTTTCAATGTAGTTACTGTTCGCGGAGGCCGTACTTTCAAAAATGTAAAATCCATCGGGATAAAAGGCTTTCGTTGATTTCATGATCGGTATGTACTTGTTGTATCTATTAGTGTAACGAAGGATGGATTCCGTTCCACTTTTTTGGATGTTTTTTCAAAAAAATATGGGGAGCACTGTAAAAATGGTACTTGGAGAGTGTAGGAAAAGAGTTGTATTAAGGCGTGAGTAGGTGTTTTTGGAAGAGAAGATTGACAGAATTGAATTGAATGACATGAAAAAAGCATTGCTCGTATAAGATTTAGTTGAGACATTGATCTACGGGACGAAAGAAGTCTTGAATGCTGTTGCTGATCAAAATAGGTCAGCAGCAATTTAGCTTCTTTCAGATTTTCAATGTAGTTGCTATTGGCAGAGGCTGTACTTTCAAAAATGTAAAATCCATCGGGATAAAAGGCTTTTGTTGATTTCATGATCGGTATGTACTTGTTGTATCTATTAGTGTAACGAAGGGTGTATTCCGTTCCACTTTTTTGGATGTTTTTTTTAAAAAAATATGGGAAGCTGAATAAAAATGGTCCTTGGGGAGTGTAGGAAAGGAGTTATATTAAGGGGTGGGTAGGTATATTTAGAGGTTAAGGTTGACAGAAATGAAGGGAAGCACGAGAATATTGAACCCTTAGTTTAGCTTTATACAAGATAGAATTGTAGCCTTATGAAAAAATAAGACAGTTTAAAAATTAACTAAATTTAAGCTGTA
>JAHDFB010000002.1:0-85482 GCA_020628475.1 Saprospiraceae bacterium
CGCCGACCTCAGGATTATGAATCCTGCGCTCTAACCAGCTGAGCTACCACGCCATATGTAATCCACTTTTCTACAAAAGCGGCGCAAATATAATCATTAATTCGCTATTGCAAAGAGATTTTCTTAAAGTTATTTATGCAATTCTCTACACCGATACCTAAGCATTCAGCCACTCCTTAAATTTCCGCACCTTCTCCCCCGATACAAAAATCTCAAAGCCAGGATCTTGATGCGTCTTTACCAACAGTTTACTCTTCGAAAAAGGCACCAACTCATGGACTGCATCAATATGCACAATCACCTTGCGACTCACTCGGTAAAAATCAGACTCCTTCAATAAGGGTACCAATCGCTCCAAGGTATAATTGACATAATAGCGCTTCCCTTCTTTGCTGATAACAAAACAAGCCTTGTTGTCTGCATAAAACAAGGCAATATCCTCCACAGCAATATATCGATATCGATCACCAATCGTCACTAAAAATCGCTTTTTATACTCGTTACGGTCCCCTTGTAGCAACGCTTGTAACTGATCATAAGACCAACGAACCGATTCAGAACGATCACCATAGATCTGACCATACTTTTCCAAGGCATTCGACAAGTCTTCTTGCTGGATCGGCTTTAGAAGGTAATCCAAACTCAACTGCTTGAAAGCTTGCAATGCATACTGATTATACGCCGTGACAAAAATAATCGGCTTGACAATCTTCAAACTTTCAAATATTTCGAAACTGTTTCCATCACTCAAGTGAATATCCATGAAGATCAAATCAATATCGCTTTGATGCTTTTCTAGAAAAGCAACCGACTCCACCACAGAGCCAAACTCCTCTTTAATATCAATAGCAAAATCCAAAGTCGACAATAAACGTTTCAAACGCTTTACAGCCAAGTCTTCATCCTCAATGATCAATAATCGAATCATCTTATTCCTCTTTTATTAATGGCAATCGCACTACAAATCGATCCTTTAAATCTTCGATTTGCATCGCATGTTCTCCCAACAATTGATAGGTCTCCTCCAACTTCTTCAACCCCAATCCATTGGAGGTATCACTAGAAATTCGTTCCTGCTTGTTATTCTCAACAATCAAAGCATCATCTTTTACCGAAATTCGAATCACCAAAGGACGTTCCTTAGAAGCTTGATTATGCTTGATGGCATTCTCTACCAACAATTGTAATGACAAAGGTGGCAGCATCTGACTATAGTTCGTAGCTTCAATCTCCTGATCAATCCGAAATCGCGAAGACAAGCGTATTTCCATCAAATATTGAAACGATTCTAGAAATTCCAGTTCCTTTTCAAGGGGAACCAACACCTCCTGATTCAACTCCAACACATACCGATACACTTTCGAAAACTGATGAATAAAGCGATCAGCCTTCGAACTGTCTTCATGCACCAATTCCGACAATACATTCAAGCTATTGAACATAAAGTGTGGGTCTATTTGCTGTTGTAGAGCATTCAACTTGAGATCAACTTGTTCCTTCTCCAACTTGGATATCGATAATTTGAGCGCCTGATTCTTTTCAATGGTCATCCAAACTTCGTAAATCGCAAAGATGATCATTCCAAGAAACAGATTCAATATCGGCCCTCTTGCCACTGGATGAATAGGAGACACTTCTGATAAATCGGTCCCGCTATATAAAATGTAATAGCTAGACACTCCAATGAGAATAGCCATCACCAAGATCAAGAAAAATTCCGTAATTAATCGCTTCCAATTGTAGCGTTCCGAAACATATTGATTGATAAATTCTATAATAAAAGGTGCAGTCAATCCAAAAAGAAGTACCGGAATGATAAATCTCAAAAATCCCTTCAATATTTGAGTCGATTCTAAATCTTGAATTTGCTCATAACCAAAAAACAAGGCAATCCCTGCAAAAAAGTCCACAAAAAAGAATGTCAAGGTGGCAATTAGAATGAACCGAGATTTTATAGAACGTGCCTTAAACATAGATAATCAAATATATACCGATTTATAGAAAACAAAGTTATAGTCAAAGCCATTACATATGCATTGAAATAGGACGAATAGGGAAAATAAAGGAGTGATCTGGGTAAATTGCGTATTCACTCCCTAGAATCCATCATTCATCTTATTTATAGATCGAGCAATATCAAAAGCGCTTAATTTTGTCCCCACATGATCAGCTTTTGATTTTGACAAATTATGTAGACAAACAAATTATATGAAAAAAACACTGCTTTTAAGCCTGCTTCTTTTCTGTGGTTGGATGATTCAAGCCCAAGATTTTACCGTGAGTGGTTATCTGAAGGATGCATCATCGGGAGAGGAATTACTTTATGCCACGGTTTCCGTGGAAGGCACAACTATAGGAGCCAATACCAATCTGTATGGATTTTACTCCTTAACCCTTCCAAAGGGAAGCCATACCTTAGTATTCTCTTATATCGGTTATGAAACAAAGAAAGTAAGTATAGACTTACAAGAAAACACCGATTTAGATGTAGAAATGGGGACTGCATCCAATCAATTAGAAGAAGTTGTCGTAACAGCGGAAGCAGAGGAAGACGATAATGTCACCAATACCGAAGTCAGTGTCGTCACCCTAGATGTAGCCAAAACGGCTAAAATTCCAGTTTTATTAGGTGAAAAAGATGTGTTCAAAACCCTTCAACTCTTACCGGGAGTGGCCAGTAACTCGGAAGGTGGTAGTGGATTTTTCGTTCGAGGAGGTAAAACAGATCAAAATCTAGTTCTCTTGGATGAAGCTCCTGTATACAACGCTTCACACTTGTTAGGATTCTTTTCTGTCTTTAACTCCGATGCACTGAAAGATGTAAAACTGTACAAAGGCGGGATACCTGCACAATATGGTGGTAGAGCTTCCTCCGTGATGGACATTCGGATGAAAAATGGAAACATGAAAAAATGGGAAGCATCCGGAGGAATCGGCTTGATTTCTTCCAGAGCAACCATCGAAGGTCCTATTGTAAAAGATCGTGGTTCCATCATCGTTTCCGGTCGTCGTACCTATGCGGACTTTATGGCCAGAGTATTTTCGGATGACTTCGATGGCACCAGTTTATACTTTTATGATCTCAATGCCAAAGCCAATTACAAAATCGGTAAAAACGATAGAATATACATTTCCAGCTATTTCGGACGTGATGTACTCGGTGTTGAAGGGTTCGGATTCGATTGGGGAAATCAAACCATTACAGCTAGATGGAACCATACCATCAATAAAAAACTATTCTCCAATACCTCCGTTATCTACTCCGACTATGACTACGGATTTGACATTGCCGCAGGAGAAATTGATGTAGATCTTTCGGCAGGTATCTTCGATTATACGGTCAAGCAGGATTTCAACTATTATCCAAATCCAAAGAATAAAGTCAGCTTTGGTTGGATCAGTAATCTCCACCGGTTCAAACCAACCACATTTGTATTCAATAATACCACGTCGGAAGATGAAGATATCATTTTCCAGAATGCCTTAGAAAACGGTATTTATGTAGCCAATGAACAGAAGATTACTAATAAATTAAGCCTCAATTATGGACTTCGAATCAGTTCTTTCAGCAACATTGGAGCATACACGGAGAAAATCTTCAACGAACAGGATGAAGTCATTGAAGAGATCGAACATGCAGAAGGCGAATTCTACAATAACTATTTCGGTTTCGAACCGAGATTCAGCGGAACCTACCTACTAGACGGCAAAAGCTCCGTCAAACTTTCTTATAACAGAAATTATCAATATCTGCACCTTCTTTCCAATTCAACATCTGGAACGCCGACAGATGTTTGGATCCCGAGTTCTCCACAGGTGAAGCCCGTATTGGCCGATCAAATCGCACTGGGTTATTTCAGAAACTTTGCCAATAATCAATATAAATTCAGCACCGAGGCTTATTATAAAGCCCTGCAGAATGTGGTAGATTACGAAGACGGAGCGGAAGTATTGGGCAATCCAAATCTAGAATCAGAATTGGTCTTTGGACAAGGGGAATCATTCGGAATAGAACTATTGCTCGAAAAGACCAAAGGAAAATTTACGGGTTGGATCTCCTATACGCTTAGTAAAGTGCGAAACAAAAGTGAGGCGATCAATAATGGAGAATGGTATTCTGCTCGTCAAGATAGAACCCACGATCTTTCCATCGTTGGAATCTACGAATTGACGCCAAGAATTAGTTTCTCAGGAAGCTGGGTATATTACACCGGTGATGCTGTGACCTTCCCGGCGGGGAAATATTTTATAGATGGCGAACTGGTCAATTTATATACAGAAAGAAATGCCGATCGGATGCCAGATTATCACCGACTGGATCTTGGAGTAACATGGATTATAAGCGATAATGATCGCTTCTACAACGATCTGAATGTTTCCGTTTACAACGTGTACAATAGAAAGAATGCTTATACCATCAACTTCGATCAAAATGAAATGGGCGAAACACAAGCCACTCGATTAGCACTCTTTGGAGCCATTCCTTCTATCAGTTGGAATTTTAGATTTTAGTAAATCAGTAGAAAAATAAACAATGAAAATAACACAATATATAATCTTGGCTTTCGCCATCATCTTTAGTTTAAGCAGCTGTGAAGATGTCATAGAACTCGATTTAAAAGATACCGATCCTAGGATTGTCATCGATGCTTCCTTGGACGCTTCCAATGAGATATTAACGGTTATCATTACAGAATCCAATGATTTCTACAATAACGATGCTCCAGTCAAAGTTTCGGACGCCAGTGTAACCTTAAAAGCAGAAAATGGAACGGACACTTCGGTTCCTGTCAATGCTGATGGAATATATGTGATTGATAATTATCAAATCGTACCAGGAGATGAATATATACTGGAAGTATTGATCGGGGATGTGCTCTACACGGCTTCCACGATTGCGCCAAATCTTGTCCCATTGATGGCGGTGGATACGAACAGAATAGAACCCGCTTTTGGCGGTGACGTGTTTTATCAAACGCTATTAAATTGGATTGATACGCCGGGAGAAGAGAATTATTATCGGGTACGCGGTCTTCTCAATGATGAGACGCCAGTCGGTCCGTATGCCTTGTACAACGATCGCGGATTAGATGGTCAAGTCTTTTTTAGGCCCCTGATGGAACGGGTTTTACTCGGTGATAAAATGGAATTTCAGCTCATCAGTATCGATCGAGAAACACATGATTATTTCTTGGAAATCGCCGCTGTTCAATCTCAAGGTTTTGGGGGATCCACTCCATTCAATCCGAAAGGAAATTTTGACAACAATGCCCTCGGATATTTTGGAATCAAGTGGACGAGTAGTATTACGATTCAATTCTAGATCGCATATGATTCATTGGGCGATCCCCCGGTAAAATCTCCAAAAGTCGTTTTACCGGGGTCGGAGTCTTCCGGGCTCCCTTTCGGTCGGTATGCTTTTCGCGATGCTGCAAGCATACGTAAACCCCTCCAGGTTCCTATCGCAAAGACATCATAGTACAATTCTATAAATAGGCATATTAGGAAGTAAGCTAAAATCCACTATGTATTACTCAAACCATTGATTTTTAGCTGTTCTAAAATTTTCAGTTTAACCCGAATTATGCATTGGAACTTTGTAATGAGAGGTCAAAGTACAATAAAATAAGTGATTTTTGCGAAAGAGGCATAGCACCGTTCTGGTGATAGAGCAAAAACAAGTGAAAACGTCTTATTTTGAAGTGATTTGACCTCGTAATAGATTTTCTAATGCATATTTCGGGTTTAAGGTCGTAACTGTTTGAGAAATCCACATCATATATCTTCATGTCTTAGTGCTTTTGATTCAAGAAAACCATTCTTAAAACAAACATTTCCCGTCGAATTTTAGGCCCTTAAGATAATGACAGATGTTTAGCGTAGACTGTACAGCCTTTATTGCAGAATATCCCTAAATAATAGATTCGATCTTTATGCTCCTCCTGATACAAGTAAAGTGTCCCGATTACCTAGAAAGAAACAAGAACTATTTCGTGGTACTTTTTGGGCGTAAGCCCCTAATAAATCATGCTAAATAAACTTCCGAACATCCAAACGATAGGCAACTCCCAAATAGGCCAACAAGGCAAGAGTCCCAATCAATATCTTATACATACTTGACAAATTCAAAACATCCACTAAGAAATAGATTCCCACACCGACGACTAAATACAGCATCATTTTCCCAATCGGATAATGGATGGGATAGTGCTTTTGCCCGAGAAGATAAGCCAGCGCGCACATGAACACAAAACAAATCAAGCTGGCAATATTAGCGCCGATCAAATCATACTTCTGAATGAAATAAAAACTGGCCAATAAGAAAATCACACTACCCAGAGAAGCGATGATCGCGCCGTATATCGTTTTATTTGAAATTTTGTACCAAATCGAAAAGTTATAGTACAATCCTAGAAACAAATTGGCCAATAAGGCGACGGGTACCACATAGAGCGCCTCATGAAAATCACTACTGATCATGAACTTCAAAATATCCAAATAGAACATGACAAACATGAAGATACCCGTCGCACAGATCGTAAAGGTAAGTGCTATAGAACCGTATATTTTTTCTCTAGAAGTTGCATCCCTATTTTTAAAGAAAAAAGGCTCTACTGCATAATTAAAAGCTGTCACAAATAAATTCATAATGACCGCAATCTTGATAGCCCCCGTAAATAATCCTGCCGCTTTCAAATTTTGCTCTTCACCATTACCTGGAGAAAGATAACTTATGATAAATCGATCGGAAAACTGATTGATGGATCCTGCGATACCTACGATGATCAAAGGCCAGGCATAACGCATCATTTTCTTAATCAAGTCACGATCAAAGACCGGACGAAATATGGACAGTTCCTTGGTGAGCGCAAGTACGATGAAAGCACTCCCGATAATGTTAGCCACAAAGACATAATCCAAGACATAGCTTTCATTATAATAACCACTCCAAGCATCAATATTTGGTAAAATATTGAAACAAAACACAATCAAGCATGCCGTAATAACCGAATTCAGAACTTTAATTGTCGTAAACTTGATCGGTCGATTATCCAATCGTAAACGGCCAAATGGAATGGCAGCAATCGCATCTAAAAACAATATGATCGCAAAATAAATAACAAATCGATAGTCTTCAGGGCGAGATAATACAGCCGCTAAGGATTCATTAAAAATCAACATAAGTCCAGCTAAAATCACCGAACTAATCAAGACCAGACTAAGCGAAGCATTGAAAATATAATTTCTGTCAACGCCCTTATCGGAACCAAATCTGAAAAAAGTGGTTTCCATTCTCAAGGTAAACAAAACCAGTGCTAGGGTAGAATACGAATATAATATCGCATGAATACCATACTTTTCGTCCTCTAAGTGAAAGGTCAAATAAGAAGCAACCAGTAAAAAATTAACAACACGTGGAAGAATCCCACCTATACCGTAAATAACGGTTTCGCCTGCTAATTTTTTTATGCTGCTCAATCTGTTTATTTAGCCATGTTAGATCGAATCGATTGGGCTATAAGATCCATTTCGGATGATTCTAATAGTAATTTCGGATTAGTAAAATTCATATCCTGCATCGATTGAATGGGAATCAAATGAATATGTGCATGTGGCACTTCCAATCCGATGACAGCCACACCAATTCGATTACAAGGAATAGCCTGTTCAATGGCTTTTGCAACCCGCTGGGCGAACACATGTAGACCTGCTAGTTCCTCTTCTTCCAAATCGTAGATATAATCCACTTCCCGCTTAGGGATTACCAGCGTATGCCCCTTTTGTAAAGGGTTAATATCTAAAAAAGCAAAATACTTTTCAGACTCCGCAATCTTGTAACAAGGAATATCTCCTTGGACAATCTTAGTGAAGATCGAAGCCATTATAGCTCAATATTTAGAATTTCAAACTGTAGTATTCCTGCTGGCGTTTTAATCTCGGCTATATCTCCGACAGCCTTGCCCAACAATCCCTCACCCAATGGTGATTTTACAGAAATCTTCTTTTGCTTTGTATCTGCTTCCGATTCAGCAACCAATTGATAGGTGACTTCAAAGTTATTTTTAACATTTCGCAATGTTACTTTAGACAGCACAGTAACACTAGAAGCGTCCAACTGACTCATATCAATTATTCTGGAATTAGCAAGCGCTTTTTCCATCTCATTAATCTTGGCTTCGAGCATTCCTTGAGCGTCTTTTGCAGCATCATACTCCGCATTTTCTGACAGATCTCCTTTTTCTCTCGCTTCTGCAATCGCCGCTGCTACTTTAGCCCTTCCATCAGACTTCAGCACGTCCAATTCTGCACTCAATCGATCATAACTTTCTTGCGTTAAATAAGAAATATTACTCATACCGTATAAATTTAAAATGAACACGAAGGTATGTTAAAAAACCTTCGTGGATGTACAAAAATGTAATTTCTAATGCATTTTATGAACCAATAACAAAAAAAAATGCACCTCCAATACTTGGAAGTGCATTTTTTACTTTCCAATTAGATCAATTATCTAATCGTATATCGAATACCAATATTATGCGTTCCAGCAAAATGTTGTGTTGTTCTATACGCGTAATCGATTCCTAATCTATTTTGGTTATCTTCTTTCTTACTTGTTCGTACATTTACAGAGAATCCAGCAGAGATACCTGTGTAAATATCTGCTGTTCCCTCAGGAATATTTCCTAAAGCCACTGTATAAGCAGCTCTAGCTTGGAATAATTCCTTGAAGCTATACTCCGCACCTAATCCTAAATTATCTCGAGAGAAAGCGTTTGATGTAAAGTTACCGATCGCACGTAAGTAATCTCTTCCTCCAGCAAGGAAAAAATCATACGATACACCTAAGTTTAATACCGTAGGTAATTCGTACTTCGCCGGTCTTAATCCCGCTTGTAAGAAATACTCGGCTGTTTGAGGAGCTGTAGTCGCCACCTCTTGCGTTAATCCTTCTCCTCTGAAGGTCATAGCCGGTCCTACATTTCTTAATGAAATACCTAGCTTCACTCGATCATTTTCTCCTCCTCTATACTGTACACCAGCATCCAAAGCCAATCCGTTAGCCGTTACATCAATCACCGTTTCTGAAATTGCTCGGAATAATACCCCAACAAAGATTTTATCCTTGAAACTGTGGCTATATCCTACACCCAAGTGAACAAATCCCGGAGAGTATGTACCTCCATTCCCTTCTGGTTGTAAAACCGTAGTAATTGGAATGTCTCCGAAGTCCATAGAAGACAAAGAAAATCCTATGGTCCCGTTTTCTCCATATTTAAAGGCTAGTCCGGCAGAATTCATGTTAACACCAGCACCATCAAACAAGCGCATGTGTCCTGCTATCAGTTGTGTTCTTCCTGTAAAATGTAATCCGGCTGGATTTAAACGCATTGCTTCTACACCACTAATAGAACCTGTATTTAAAAGGTTAATTCCTGCAGAAGCTCCCCAAGGGTTCAACAAAAGCTCATAAGCTCCTGCCTCTCCTTGTCGATCTGGGTTGCCAGCCCAAGATAGAACTGGTAACGCAAGAGCGATTATTATTAATATATTTTTTATCATCGTTAAATGCTTTTCTTAATTAGTTAATATTATAATCCACTTGGATCAAACTTACGGTTAATACCAAACCACTTAATAGTCCGTTGAGCACCTGTCTCTTGGTCTAATACATGGATTAGATATACACCACTTGATACTGGAATACCTGCGCTGTTTTTCAGATTCCAAACGACACTTGCGTCTTCTTGTCTGAAATTAACACCAGCAGTTGTTCGATTTACATTCTCTCTTCGGGCATCCCGATCAAATTGACCGATAAATCGACCATCGATTGAATAAATCGTGATAGTCGCCTTACGAGGGATATTAGTAATCTTCACTCTAGCATCATTTCTACCCAATTCATAGGTAGAATTTCCATAATATGGATTAGGAACAGCATTAACATTTAATAAAGCCTCATCGATGGTAGATCCATCAACAGCTGTTGCTTGTTTTCCTCTTAATTCAAATTCGTAGGTCGGGTTTCCACTCACTACATCGAATCCAGAACCATCAAATTCTAATTCCTCACCAAATCGATTATCTACTCTCAATTTAACGATTGTTTTATTTGGAATAAGACCATCACTATATGATAATAATTCTTCTCCTGTAGCCAACATTGGAATACCTGTCCAAGTAATGGTTCTAAGTGCTCTAATCTTCTTAGGAGTACTTGATCCTTCTTCTAATAGGTCTCTATATGTTTCACAACCATCATACTCTGTTCTTGTCACATAAATCGTATGTTGTCCTCCTGTGTACAAGTCAAAGATAGATTGAGGATTTCCTTCTGGAGTAGGAATTACCAGTCGATCATCTGGATTGAACATCATGTCTCGACCGAATTCTCCACCTACAACGTCTGCGTAATCTCCACCATAAATAGAGTTTTCACCGAAAAAGATATTCAATCGCTCACCTGTTTCAACATCTACTGCATAACCAGGGAACCATCCAAATCCAGTTTCACCATCCTCTTCCTGAGGATTTCCGTCAGAATCTGCGTTCTTAGAAACAGACTTATGATCTCTTACTTCAAATTGCTCCGCAGAACCTTCTGCTTCGTAACCGAAGTCGTAAAAATCAACATGAGATGTTTCTAATACAATACATCGACTCCACTCATCTTTATTGCTAGTAAATACGATATCTACATTGTTCAAATCTCCCATACTTGCCTGATTTTTAGCCAAACCAGCAATAGAAGTATTGTTTCTGAAACCTGGAGTGATTATTGGTCCGTCAACGCTTGTCAACTTCCAAGGAACCATATTGACTCCAGAAGTAGAACTGAATGCACCGGTAGGATCAAATTCATCTCTATCCGAATTATCAATAAAGTTGTATAATGGAATTTGGAATCCAATAAATCCACCATTTGGCAGGAATTGTAACCATCGATTAGAAGTTTCATCTTCATACTCTATCGTAGCTCCAATGAATGATCCGCTTTCTTCAGACTCAGGGAAATCAGAAACATCAGCATTTCTATGAACATTTACAGATATACCATACTCTCTAATAATTCTTTCGTTCACTTTATCCAAATTTCGCTCACTTTCGAAAACCGCTCCAGAATCCATATCGGTCAATACCCATCTAGAATTATTTCCTGCTTCCAATTCTCCATCATCGTCATCGAAAGATCCCATAATTTCAAACTTGAACTTAGCATCTTTAACATCCAATGGATTTACAACTTTAATGTCTAACGGTCCAGAACCTGATTTGTAAACAACCGTTGACTCTTCATCATTATCTAGGATTTTAGAATACATATCATCTTCTAATTCCAAGAATCCTCCTTGATTACCAACTCCTGAGAATCTAGTCACTTGAGGACCGTCTCCGTAGAAAGTATTTAATTCATCATATACCATCGGTCTTGGTACAACAGTAACAACACCGAAATTACGACGACCTGCTATATAAGGTCTTCTCTGACCTAATCCTGTAGTAGGATCAAACTCTTCATATTCGTTGTATCCATAAGCTAATACTAAATAATAGTACTCTCTATGGTTTACCAATCGATTATCACCTTGGTCAAAGGCATCTTGTGTCATTCTGAATGAATGCTTCAATCCAGTATCACTACCCTCTGTAGCAATCGTCGGCGTAAAGATCAATTGTCCTTCACCTCCAGGTAATGGGTTTACTTGAGATTCCCAGTTGTACAATCTCGTAATACCATTTTTCAAATCAATTTGACGTACAATTCTCGCCTTATCGATATCATTCAAATCAGACGTTGCTGTAGAATTGATTAATTGATAAATGATATATCCTTCAAACTTGTAAGACTTTTCTTCATCTGTTAATTGCTTGGCAATTGAATCCGTTGCAAAAATATCCACCTCTGAATACTCCTCATACGAGTTGTTAGAAAGTAAAGTATCATTCGTTAATAATAAGATCACTTCTCTATCCAATTCGATAACATCCACGTCTGGACCATCCGGACCATCCAATGTTTGGAAACAGTTATCAAACAATGCTTGTGCTAAATCATCCGCTTTATTCAAGTCTCCTAATTCAGGACATGGATAAACCTGGTCTGGTACCCATACAACTCCAATAATCAGCTCATTCACCGCACCTTGCTTCAAGATGAAAGGTCCAGAAGCTTGAATGGTTCTTCGGTCACCTTCTCCTAAATCCGCACTACACATAGACCAACCGTCACCATCTGTTGGTGCAGAAGGTAATACATATCGAATGGTATCTGTACTTCCAGGGTTATAACCAGAGTTACCAAATGTAATTGGTGTACCATCTCTCCACTTACCGTCTAATAAGTTATAGTGCTCTTCAGCTGTTTGTGCATCGAACGTTCCTGGAGGGTGCTCACCAGCTCCTTGTCTGTTTGTATAAGCAAAAGAAGACATTCCTAATTCCACGAAAGTATCAGGCTCAGCGAATACATCTGGTAGATCTAATAAAGCTGTTGAATCTTCATTCCAAACTTGAGGCTTCAATGGTCCACGGAAATAATCAACTCCTAATAGTGGAATATCTGCACAATACGTAGCAACACCACCACAATCACAACCATTTCCTTCTCCATCTAACTCATCTTGGTTATAAAGAATCGCTAAAGATCGTGCTGTATCACAACCAATAAAATCATCTTCACTACATCCTAAATCTCCATCAACCCACATTGCGAAGTAACAATCTTGAATGACTGTTTGTGCTCGGTTAATCAGTTTGTAACGTTGGAAAGTCATGTCATTCAACTCATCATTTGACTGATAAGCAAATGCTTGAACTTGAACCTCCATTTGAATAGCTGCACCTTCTGTAGCTTCGTGCGGTCCACCTTGATCATTGTAAATCCAGAAGTACATTTCATCCGGATATTGAGCGAATTCCTCACATCCTCTTACTTCAATAATTGGGTAATCTCCATTTTCTGGATCATATACATCCAATTCCGAGTCTGGGTGATCAAAAAATGATCCCAATCCTTGTCCTGCAGATGGTAAAGTAAAACCATATTCATCGGCAAACTCTACATTACCAACACCTGGCCAGTAACGAACATTATCAGGAATTGAATCTTTTGGATAATCCAATCCTTGACCTGTAAACTTAAAGAAGTTCAATCTGTGCTGATCGATTTCTTTTCCAGTTACACGGAAAAATTGATCCCAGTTTTCACAGATTTGACGCTCTGTCGCTCCGGTGTTATCATCCAATGGTCCAGGATAAAAATCCGTACCGCTATTGGTTCTATAAGTATTGGCAGCAATCTTAAGGATATCCTGACCACCTTCTACAGGCTCGAATCCTCCGATCCATACTGCACCGGCGAAAATAGAAGACGTTGCTTCTTCTCCTGGTGGCACCTGAGGTACAAAATACTGTCCCTCTTGAAGGTTCCACCAAACATCACCTGAATTCATCAACGTCGCACGTACGTTGTTGATGTTTTGTACTGCAAGTTGTGTACCTTCTACACAATCCTCTCTCAAGTTAATTGCAGTTGATTTTTTCTTCTTCTTGTGCTGCCCAGGGCCCATTTTACCAAATGAAATACCACAGGTCAATGCAAAAAGAACGAATAATATATATTTCTTCATTGTAAATTTATTCTATTTAGTAATCCAATAAGATTAAAAGTTAATGATACCACCCACTCTAATTCTTCTAGGTAAAGAATAGAAGCCTGGGTTTAACAATGCCCACTCGTAAGCTGCTAAATAACTCTGAACATCCTTTCCGGCTTCGTCGATGCTCTTAACAGCGTCCGCACCAAACTCTGAACTCAAGAATCCATCATCATCTGGAGAACCAGTTACACGGTAAACACCGATTACATTCTTCGTATCAAATAAGTTACTTACTCTTAAATAAACATTTAGATTCAATGCTCTTTTCGATTCTTTTGATAAAGCAAATCTGAAATTTCGATCCAATCTTGCATCTACATTAATATTCCAAGGAAGTCTTGCTCCATTCAGCTCTCCTAAAGAACCAGACCCACCGAACGGTGTATCAATAAATGCATTTCTAGTATAAGGTCTACCTGAAATAGCACCTACTTGTAGATTCAATCCAGTATTAGCAAATAATTCTAATCCTTGAATTCTTGGACCATTATACTTGTCACCGGATGCATATCGGTAATCAATGTTACCAACAATTCGATGTCTTTCATCAAATGATAATGGAATAAGAACTCTTACTTCACCATTTCTTGAACTCAAACCTGAATTAGCAGATGATCCAGTACCTTCAGCAAACTGTAAAGTATAACTAGCACTCATCTCTAAATTACCTGTTCTTCTTAAGTCATACGTTGCAGTGAAACCTTTCGTCGTACCGAAATCAATATTATCGAATGTCAAGTAATCATTCACAATTGGAACATTCAATAAGAACCTTGATTGAATCAAATCTCTATTTTCTCTATAGTAAGCAGAAACTTTGATCGCAGAAGATCCTGTTAATTTTTGCTGGAATCCAACCTCATAGTCAATCGTCGTTTCAGGACGTAAATTTGGATTGTTTGCAGCTGCACCTCCTGGATTTAATCGTCCAATATCTTCAAAGAAGAAATAATCCAATGCAGTAAATACTGTGTTAGATGGAGGTCTTTGAACCAACTGATCGTAATGCGCAAAGAATCCTGCCTCATCAGAAATAGGGAACGAAAGTGAAATCCTTGGAGTTATTTTCAATGATGGGATATAATCCTGGAAACTTTGATTTGGATCGAAATTCTCATCTTTGATATTATTCTGCTCATCAGAATATAAGTAAGACGGGCTTACTGGATCCGTTCCAAAGATTAATTGAGGATCAGTCTTCGTACCATCTGGCGCAAACCAATCATCTCCCAATCTATATGCCTTTACTGGACTATCATCTCGATCATCTCCTGCTAAGTAAACCTTAGAATTAGGATCAAGAGAAGATGGGAAATCCTCATCTCTTCTTGCAGAAAATTCTTCTGCTGACTCAATAGTATATAATGAGTATTTATCACGTAAAACTTTCGTATTGGCATCGTAGTAATCTGCTCTTACTCCGACTCTTAAGATAATATCTTCATAAGTAAACTTATCTTGAAGGTATCCTGCTAAGTAAACGGGTTGTACTGGAGCTACTGGGTAGTTTCTTCTACCGTCCGCATCTCTTGAAGTAAAGAAGTCATCGAAAGATCCTCCCGTTACTTTATTTCCTAAGTAATCAAATCCGTAATAATCCAATCCTAAGTTTTGCCAGTTAATCAACTCACTTGCTGAGAACATATCTAAGGATAAACCATCCGTCACAATCTGGCTACTGTTTACATTAACAAAGTCATTAATGCTCAAACCATATTTATCACGAATCGCTTTGTAAAACTTCTTCTCTGAATCTTCCTCAATGTTTCTTCCATACTGTTGGAATTCAATCATTGGGAATGGAGTCTGAGCAATGAAAGTATTCCCCGTTAACATCGTCGTATCAACACCCGCTAAGAAATGAGAATTGGCAGCATCTCTAGCCATTGTCCATAATTCTCGAGGATTGATAGACCATCGACTGTTTGATCTGAACTCATACGTTCCACCAAACTGGATATTATGTCTATTTTCAATGCTTCCTCCTGGTAATAAATCCAATTGAGCATCGAAGTTAACTGTTGTTCTATCGTTACTGAACTTTCTGTAGTTATTATATACTCTACCAACGTTGTCAAAGAAACTTGGTCCCCATACATCGATGGACGATCCAATTAATCGACCGTTAATAGTTTGATATTTCGAAAGTACTGGATTCGGACTTTCAATTTGATTTTCTGGATCTATGAACGGGCTAAACTCAGTAGCGTTTTGAGTAAATGTAATGTGATCCGCCCATCGAACGGCATCAATTTGAATCGCACCGCTACCTTTCCATTCAGAAGTATCTACAAAACCAACAGAAGGCAATGACTCAATTTCTTGAGAACCATAAAGTCCATAATTGAAGAAGTTCGTTTGATGAATAAAATCTTCTCTGTATTCCTGACGATTCTCTCTACCTACTTGGATAATATAAGAAGCGTTTCTTAAAACAGTAGCTCCGTTTAATTCATCTTTACTTTCCGGTAATCCTTGCTTTCCGATTTTATGTCTCCATCGTCCATTTACACGGAAGTTGTTTCCATAATTGTAAGGGTTTCTAGTCCAGTTTAAAAGACCCCATCCTCCACCTGGCGTGAATCGGTCTTGGTCTACACCATATACACCAGAAATTGAAATATCGATATTGTTGCTTAACCTTGCATCTAGCTTACCATTCAAATCAAGATCCCATCGATCTTCATTTGGTCTTGCTTTCATGGGTGCATTTAAAGTTTCTCTTCCTAACAATTCCGCTCTTGGGAAATCAACACCGTCAATTTGGAAATTTGGATTTGCTTCCAAATCAGCAATCACTTCCTCTGGCATTCTATATACACCAAATGCAGAAGGTCGATCATCCAATTGACTTACATACTGTGCATTGAAACGAAATCCTACGATAGACTTTCCATTTCTTTTAATTAATGGTCCACTAATGTTACCATTTAAGAAATTGAAACCGTAAGGATCCAGAAATTGAGATGTCTCCGCCTCAAATCCTCCCGTGAATCTTTCAGATGGTCCCTTTGAAGTTAATGAGATAACCCCTCCAGTAACATCACCATACCTTGCGGCCAATCCACCTGTAATTACCTGTAGTTGTTCAATTTCGGCAGCCGGTATCAAACCAGTGTTTGTTACCCGAATACCATCGACGTAATAATTCGTTGCATTTGATCGCGATCCCCGAACAGAGATATTACCATCTGTATCCGATGATAAACCTGCAGATGTTGCAGCTAACCCCTGAACACTTTTCAACGGTGAATTTGCAATAGCTTCTGCAGTTACTGTTTTAACCGATGACGTTTGATCGAAATCCACTAAAGGAACACGATACTCTTTGATAACGACATCAATACCTAAATCTTGCGACTCTTCTTCCATATCGAAGTTAAGTCTCGTCGTACTGTTGTCACCAACAACCACACCATTGGTTCGCTGAGTAGCAAGTCCTATATAAGCGACTTGTACATCATATGTACCGGCATCGATGTTCGTGAAAATGTAGTTGCCATCAAAATCAGTTGCAACTCCTTTTAACTGTACATCATTTTGAAATAAAATGACAGCGGCCCCAATAATTGGATCGCCACCTTTCTCCTGTACCTTCCCCTGTAAAACGGTTTGGGCCATAGCGGAAAAAGAAAACATACACAGAAGGAATGTTAGAAGTGTAAATTTCTTAGTCATATAAACTAGTTAAGTATAATAAGCAAATAAGCATCTAAGCGACTCAAGCTCAGAATATTGCGAAAAGAAAAATCGCAAGCATTCAAAGTTTATAGTCACATAGACTGCAATTTTAAGTAATTAATACCGAAAAGAGAAACCTCCCCCAGTAACAAGTCTTTAAGTCGACAAATATAAGATAAGGATTGAATTATCCTCATTTTGACGACAAATTTGAAATTTGTTTTAACAGTGAATTGGCGATTTTAAATTTGGATTGAACAGTCCATCCCGCAACATGTGGACTCAATATTACCTGATTGAATTTATATAATTTTTGATACATAAGCGCTTCGTTATCACTATAAGTATCCGTCTTTTCATTCTCAAAAACATCCAGACAAGCTCCTCCTACTTTTCCACTTTCTAGAGCTGCAATGAGCGCTTCCGTATGCACCACTTTTCCTCGAGAAGAATTTATAATAATAACGCCGTCTTTACATTTCGAAATGAAATTTGAGTCTATTAAAAAATGAGTGGAGTTATCCAAGGGGACATGTAAACTGATTATATCACTTTGAAGTTTCAAATGTTCCAAGGACGTCTCTTCTACATGTGGATAACCTTCACTATACGATGTTTTATATTTATCATATGCAAGAACGTGGACATCAAACCCCATTAATTTTTGGGCGAAAGCCGAACCATTATTACCAAAGCCTATAATTCCCACCGTCTTACCTTCCAACTCCCATCCTCTTCGAGCTTCTCTGTCCCATTGCATCCGTCGCACATCCCTATCTGCCCATATCAACTGATTGGACAAGGCCAAAAGTTGCCCCATCGCATGTTCCGCTACAGCGTTCCTATTCCCCTCCGGAGCACTAAATACAGCAATATGTCTTTTCCTAGCTGCTTCTAGATCGATAATTTCTAATCCCGATCCAAGACGTCCAATAAATTTCATTTTGGGCGAAAGCCCCATTAACTGATCCGTCATCTTTACCTTACTATTAATAATAATACCTACATAATTCTGAATGATGGGAAAGATATCATCATATGGAATCGTAGGTCGATAGTCTATTTCATAGCCTAATTTTTGTAAACCTTCGGTCAAAATTCCATGCACATCATCCGTAATCAGGACGCTTCCTCGTTGATTTATATTCATGATAACAAAAATATATAATACACAATAGTACTACATTCTTCCATATATACTTTTCTTCCATATATTTGCGCGAATTTTAAAAAAAATATTATGCCAAAAGATTCATCCATCAAGTCCATTCTTATCATCGGTAGTGGTCCGATTATCATAGGACAAGCTTGTGAATTTGACTACTCCGGTTCTCAAGCATCTAGGTCACTGAGAGAAGAAGGTATCGAAGTAAGTCTTATCAACTCCAATCCGGCTACGATCATGACGGATGAAGTGACTGCGGATAATATCTATCTACTTCCTTTGACAACGGAAAGTTTGGAATACATCCTTCAAAACGAAAAAATTGATGCGGTACTTCCAACGATGGGTGGTCAAACAGCCTTAAATCTTGCTATCGAAGCTGGTAAAGAAGGACTTTGGGAAAAGTATGGCATAAAAATGATCGGTGTTGATCTAGATGCGATCGAATTGACAGAAAATCGAGATGAATTTAAAAAGCATGTTATCAAATTAGGGATGGAAGTGGCACCATCCTTCATAGCAAATAGCTTTTTAGAAGGGATGGAAGCTGCTCAAAAAATTGGATTTCCATTAGTTATTAGACCTTCTTATACGCTCGGTGGACATGGTGGTGGATTTGTGATGAAGGAAGAAGATTATAAAGAAGCGCTTCGTCGTGGTCTGGATGCTTCTCCTACGCACGAAGTACTCATCGAAAAAGCAATCTTTGGCTGGAAAGAGTACGAATTAGAATTACTACGAGACGCAAATGATAACGTTGTTATTATATGTACAGTGGAAAACTTTGATCCGATGGGTATTCATACCGGAGATTCGATTACGGTCGCTCCCGCTATGACACTTTCAGATACGGCCTTCCAACAAATGAGAGATGATGCCATATTAATGATGCGTTCTCTTGGAAATTTTGCCGGTGGATGTAATGTACAATTTGCCATCGATCCAGAAACGGAAAAAATCATCCCGATCGAAATCAACCCGAGAGTATCTCGATCTTCAGCCTTGGCTAGTAAAGCAACGGGGTATCCTATTGCTAAAATCGCAGCTAAATTAGCCATTGGTTACACGCTCGATGAATTAAAAAATCAAATTACTGGTTCGACCTCCGCTTACTTCGAACCAACCTTAGATTACGTCATTGTAAAAATGCCAAGATGGAATTTTGATAAATTCCATGGTTCTGACAATACCCTAGGTCTTCAAATGAAGTCTGTTGGGGAAGTCATGTCTATCGGCAGAAATTTTCTAGAGGCTTTACAAAAGGCTTGTCAATCATTAGAAAATAACAGAAATGGACTTGGCGCGGATAAGAAAGAGTGGATTCGTACTCAAGACATTCTTGAGCGCTTAGAAAAAGTAGGCGACGATCGTATATTCAGAATAAAAGATGCACTGCGTCTAGGAGTTCCAAGTAAAACCGTACATAAATTGACAAAGATTGATCCTTGGTTTATCAAACAAATCAAGCGATTGGTTAAATATGAAGATCAACTTCTTAAATTCAATGTTCCTGAAGACATCCCAACAGAACTTTTCAGAGAATTAAAAGAAGTAGGATATTCTGACGCTCAGATAGCTTGGGTACTACGAGTGGATGAAGATGATGTAACAAAAGAGCGATTCAAGAGAGGCATTCGAAGAACCTACAAAATGGTGGACACCTGTGCAGCAGAATTTGAAGCACAAACTCCATACTTCTATTCTACCTTTGATCAAGAAAATGAATCCATCCCAAGCGATAAAAAGAAAATCATCGTTCTTGGGTCTGGACCAAATAGAATTGGTCAAGGTATCGAATTTGATTACTGTTGTGTACACGGACTACTAGCAATCAAAGAAGCTGGTTATGAAGCCATTATGATCAACTGTAATCCTGAAACGGTTTCTACCGATTTCGATATGGCCGACAAACTATACTTCGAGCCAATCTACTGGGAGCACATTTATGAAATTATTGAGCTAGAAAAGCCAGAAGGAATTATCGTACAACTCGGAGGACAAACAGCTCTAAAACTAGCGGAGAAATTCCATAAAAGAGGTATCAAAATTATTGGATCTAGTTTCGAAAGTTTAGATCTAGCTGAAGATAGAGGTCGATTCTCAGATCTTCTTAAAGAACTAGACATTCCATATCCAGACTATGGGGTAGCAAATGATATTGATGAAGCATTGGCCATTGCCAATAGAGTATCATACCCTGTATTAGTGCGTCCATCCTATGTACTAGGAGGTCAGCGAATGAAAATCGTTATCAATGACGAGGAACTGGAAAAACAGACACTTTCCATCTATAAGCACTTGCCGGATAATAAGGTATTGATCGATCAATTTTTGGATCGAGCTAAAGAAGCGGAAATCGATGCCATCTTTGACGGAGAAGAATTGATGATCATGGGTATTATGGAACATATCGAACCTGCAGGAATTCACTCCGGTGATAGTTCTGCTATGTTACCTACTTATAGCCTTTCAGATGCTTCCGTTGAAAAAATGAAAGAATACACGGCTAAATTGGCAAAGGCCCTTAATATCAAAGGTCTTATCAATATCCAATTCGCTATAAAAGACGAAAAAGTGTACGTGATCGAGGCCAACCCTCGTGCATCGAGAACGACTCCATTTATCGCAAAGGCCTACAAAACGCCGTTCTTAAATATTGCCACGCACGTGATGTTGGGTAGCAAAAAATTAAAGGACTTCAAGATTAATCCGACCTTAGATGGTTACGCGATAAAAGTACCTGTTTTCTCATTCAACAAATTCCCGAATGTAGACAAACAATTAGGGCCAGAAATGAAATCAACGGGTGAGATGATTCGATTTATCAAAGATTTGAATGATCCGTATTTCAGAAAATTGGATAGAGATCGTTCGATGTATTTGACAAACTAATTCCCTATATTCGCCGCTATATTATTTAATTTAGCGAAAAAAGGAATCTATGCGGGTATTGATCTATTCTCAACGTTATAAAACGGCAGATCGCGCATATGTGGACATCTTATTAAATAAGTTGAATAAGGAAGGCATAGCATTTAGTTTCTATGAACCCTTTCACAAACTGCTGATCAAAAAAAATCCTCAATTCATGGACCATCCGATTGTTCGGGTGGAAGATACGATGAATAAAAAAGATTTTGATTTTGTATTGAGCTTGGGTGGGGATGGAACGATTCTAAATGCAGTAACACTGGTTAAAAAGGCAGAAATACCCATCTGCGGTATCAACTTAGGAAGGCTGGGTTTTATGGCAACGATCGAAAAAACAAAAATCGAAGAGGCCATCGATAAACTGATTCGCAAAGAATATCGCATCGAAGATCGCTCGATGATCAAGCTAGAGTCAAATAAAGATCTGTTTAACGGATTAAACTTTGCGCTGAACGATTTCACCCTGCACAAAAGGGATACCTCTTCTATGATGATCATCCATACCTACATCAATGGTGACTTTATCAACTCGTACTGGGCCGATGGTTTGATTGTCAGCACGCCAACCGGCTCTACAGGTTATACACTAAGCTGTGGCGGACCGATCGTTTTTCCAGAATCTACCAATTTTGTAATCACACCCGTAGCGCCGCATAATTTAAATGTGCGACCGATCCTCATTTCCGATGATAGTGAAATAGAATTCAAAATCGAAGGTCGAAGTAAGAATTATTTGTGTACGCTGGATTCTAGATCAACGAAAGTGACCAGAAAAATCGAACTCAAAGTTCGCCGAAACGATTTCAATGCAAGAATCGTACTTCTTGACACCATTTCATTTATTGAAACCATTCGTAAGAAACTAAATTGGGGCCTGGATAGTAGAAACTAAAATCATTCTTTCATCGTTATTAAAGCATGCATATAATAATATCTAGTTTATTGATTTTTGTCCTAGGACTGAACGTGCTTCCTATGGAACATGAATTCCACCTGTCTAGAGCGGTCATTAAACATAATGCGGAAGAGCAAGCTGTTCAAATCAGTTTGCATATGTACATCGACGATTTTGAAGATGCCTTGAAAGCAAGAGGTGCAGATTCTCTCCATATGTGCACAAAGATGGAAAGTGAAGAAACGGATAAGTACATCTATCTCTACCTACAAGATCGACTTCGATTAAAGGTCGATAATCAAGATGTATACTACCATTATCTCGGAAAAGAGATTTCCGAAGACTTACAAGGAGTATGGATGTATCTGGAAGTGTACGATATCGAAAACGTTCAAGAAATGACGGTCAACAACTCTTTACTCACCGAGATTTTTGATGATCAACAAAACATGATGAGTGTTCGGGCCAATGAAAAAGAGCATTACTTTATGCTCAACAAAGATGATAGCGTCAAAACTTTAACATGGAAATAATCATCAAGCTCATTAAAAAGCTATTTATATTTCCTGTCCTTCTGTACAAATGGTTCATCAGCCCTGTACTCAATGCATTCTTTGGACCGAGTTGTCGTTACGAACCTTCTTGCTCTACCTACATGATTCAGGCCATCGAAGAATGGGGCCCGATCAAAGGCGGCTGGATGGGGCTCAAAAGAATTGCTCGTTGTAATCCTTGGGGCGGGCACGGACACGATCCTGTTCCAAAGAAGAACGCTAAGTAATCGATGCTTGCCATGCTTGCAAGCCACCTTTCAAACTATATATTTCGGCCGACTGATTTTCTTGTAACAAACGATTTATCAAGGCCCCGGAGCGTTTTCCGCTCATGCAATAAAATACCACGGCCTTCCCGTTTTCTTGACGGAACTGGTCGGATTTAAAGTCAGACAAAGGCATACGAAGCACCGAGCTATCAATGGCTAGATGTTCATCATCTTCCAAAATGGAGATCAAATTATAATCTGTTCTGTTAGTCTGTAAATCGGCCACTGTCAATTCATGCATTGCAGAGCATTGGAAAGAAGTATAGGATGCGCTTTGATATACTTTTGAAAGATCTTCCTGATAATTTTTAACCAATTTCAACTTCATTTGATCATTGCTTAAGGCATTATAATGTAGTAAAGTTCCTGTCAAAAGTGTACCACATGAGCTCAAATATTTAATCGCTTCATTCGCCTGCATCAATCCAATAATCCCTGCCAGCGTTCCAAGAACACCTACTTCCGAACAACTTGGAATATTCGTGTTCGGTTCTGGAAAAATATCTCGGAGATGAATCGAATCATCCGAAGCATTGTCAAAAAAACTGACATAGCCATCATACTTATGAATGGCTCCATAAACCATAGGAATATGATGCAGGTGGCAGTAATCATTCAGCAAATACTTCGTCATGATTTGATCCGTGCATTCTAAAACCAAATCTGATGAGGCAATGATCTTATCAATATTATCCTTTTGTATGAATTCTGAAAATACTTGAATCTCAATCTCAGGATTCATCTTAGCAATATGTTCTGCGAGATAAGCTGCCTTTGATTGACTAGCATGATGTACATGATAAAAAACCTGACGATGTAAGTTACTTTCATCTGGAGCATCGGCATCCACTAATATCAGAGTCCCCACGCCTGAACCAGCTAAATAGGGCGCTGCAATCGACCCTAGTCCTCCACAACCAACCACACAAACGGTCGATTCAAGTAACTTTTGTTGACCGGCTTCACCGATCGCATCCAAAATTAGCTGTCGAGCATATCGTTCCATATTCAAACCTTGCGATCAACCTCCAATGGTCGTCATACTATTAAAAATACGTTCTTCGCGCTTCGCTTCTTCATCAAAGCCACTTTTCAATTTTCCCTGAACCTGTTGAACGATCGCTTCACGAATCATATCATTATTATAACCTTCGTTTCTTAGAAGTTCTAAAAGATTCAAACCCTTTTTTGCGTACAGACAAGTCAGAAATTCTCCTTTGGGCGTAAGCCTGATTCGATTACACTGCCCACATAGAGATCTCGAATACGCTGGGATAATGCCAAATCGATACGCGCCTATTTGATATAAATTAGATGAAGAAGGCCCATCTGATGGTAAGATATTCATGGATGGATAATTCGCCTTGATATGAGCTTCTATATCTTGACAAGGCATAAAAACATCTTTGTTCCCGTCCACTTCATTAAAGGGCATCGCCTCAATAAATCGTACTTCTACACCCTTATTCATCCCAAACTCAATAAAGTCAACCAACTCCATATCATTGATTCCCTTCATCACAACAATATTCAGTTTGATCGATAACTCGGCATCCAAACATGCTTGAATATTCTGCATAACCCTGATATAATCATCTCGACGAGTTATACTAAAAAAGCGTTCTCGGTCCAGCGAATCTATCGAAATATTCAAACTGGCCACCCCCATATCTTTGAGCGCTTCAATGTACCCATCCAATAAGGTAGCGTTGGTGGTGATATGCACTTTAGGAAAAATAGAACAAAGCTGTTGGATCAATTGATCGATCCCCTTTCTCACAAAAGGCTCACCACCAGTAAGACGCACTTTCTCAACACCGAGTCCTCGAAAAATCTGAGCCAGACGCGTGATTTCCTCGTAAGAAAGTAAATCATTGCGATGTGCAAAATCAATGCCCTGTTCCGGCATACAATATCGACACCTCAAATTACAACGATCGGTCACTCCGATGCGCAAATAATTAGCAATACGTTGATATTGATCCAGTAACATAATCCTCCATTGGTCACTGTTGTAAAAGTACAATATTTTCTTTTTCTTGGGCGTCCGGGCGTGCTATCCGTTGTGTCGCGAGCTCATCCTTCATGGCAGATTGCCATTCAGGACCAGCCGATGGCTGGCAACTTCTATCACTGACGCGGTAAACAATTTTGTTCCTTTAAGAGTCTTATTATTGTAGAATCTACATTCCACTATTAAACCCGAAATATTCATTGGAACGTTGTAATGAGAGGTTAAAGTGCAATAAAATAAGTGATTTTTGCGAATGAGGCATAGCACCGTTCTGTTGATAGAGCAAAAACAAGTGAAATGTCTTATTTTGAAGCAGTTTGACCTCGTAATAGATTTTCTAATGCATATTTCGGGTTAAACGACTATTTTTAAATTCTATGAAATATACCCTATTCTTTCTGCTCATTGCACATGGTTTACTAGCTCAAATTCCTACGGATTTTATACATATCGATCAATTCGGATATCTTCCGGATGCGGATAAAGTGGCCGTTTTATCGAATCCAATCAATGGTTACAATACAGCTGATTCTTATACACCGGGAACAAGTTTTCAAGTCATCAATGCAGCCAATGGACAAGTAGCCTTTTCAGGAAGTCCCATTAGTTGGAATAGTGGCAATACCCATGATCAATCGGGAGATCAAGGTTGGTGGTTTGATTTCTCTTCGGTAAGCACTCCTGGAGAATATTATATACTGGATGTGCAAAATAATCTCAAATCCTATCATTTTGAAATTGCTACCTCGGTATATATAGATGTCTTAAAAGCTACGGCTAAAATGTTTTATTACAATCGGTGCAATGCTCCGAAAATATTGCCTTATGCGGATACGAATTGGGTAGATGGCAACAACTTCAACAATGCTTTACAAGATTCCTTTTGTCGATATTATACCGCACCGAATGATGCTAGTTTGGAAAAAGACCTGAGCGGTGGATGGTTTGATGCCGGAGATTACAACAAATACGTAACTTTCACCACAACGGTGGTTCATAATTTACTCTATGCTTATAAAGAAGCGACACCGCTTTTTCAAGATAATTGGAACATTCCAGAATCCGGCAATGGTATTCCTGATCTCCTCGACGAGCTCAACTGGGAATTAGCTTGGCTAGAGAAAATGATGAATAGTGATGGATCTGTCGTTCAAAAAATGGGAAGTATTAGCTACTCGGATAATGCCAATTCGCCACCGAGTGCGAATGTCGATCAACGATATTATGGACATACTTGTTCTTCAGCATCCATCGCTCTAGCTACGATGTTTGCCCATGCTGCTCTTGTTTACGAGCAAATCCCTAGTCTACAAACGTATTCCACCACACTAAAGAATAAAGCCATCAGCTGCTTTGATCACGTACTGCCACAGCTTCAAAATGCCACTTTAGACCTAGATTGCGATGATGGGACTATCAAGGCGGGAGACGCAGACTGGGATCAGGCCACTCAATATGAACATGCGCTTTTGGCAGCTACATACCTCTGGGAACTTACTGGAACACAATCCTATCACGATTATATCATCGCGAATATCAATGATGCTCCTTTTGTGGCTAATAATTGGTTGGGGCATGGGACCAACAATCTATTGGAAGCCCTCCTGCATTATACGACCTTAGCAGGCGCTGATCAAACGACCATCGATGAAATCATTAATTCAATAACACCGCATATAAGCCAAGATTGGAACAATTTTTTCGGATTCAATGAACTCGATCTTTACCGATCTTATATGCCAGAATGGGGCTACAACTGGGGAAGTACCAAAGCAACCGTTGACTTTGCGATGTTGAATATGATCATCAAAAAGTACAATGTCAATAGTACACAAAATGCTAGTTACGAAAAGAAAGCACACGAAATGATACACTACATGCATGGCGTCAATCCACAAAACATGGTTTATCTTTCCAACATGTATCATCTCGGTGCCGATCTTTCTGTCAATCAGATTTATCACACTTGGTTTGCCGACAATACGGATTATGATCACGCCACGCAATCATTATATGGCCCGGCCCCTGGCTTTGTCACAGGGGGTCCCAATAAAAACTATACCTACTCCGGTAACAATCCTCCGTATGGGCAACCTGATCAAAAAGCCTATTTAGATTTTAATACAGGTTCAGAACCCTTTAATTCGTGGGAAATCACCGAGCCTGCCATATACTATCAAGCCGCTTTTCTTCGATTACTGGCCAATTTTACAGAAGATCCTTGCAATACCAGTACTGTCGTCTACATAGATCAAAATGCCACGGGAGCAGCCAATGGCCAAACTTGGATGGATGCCTTTCTAAGTATCGAAGATGCTTTATCTGCTTCTTGCATCGATGCGATTGACACGATACGCATTGCACAAGGAAGCTACATTCCCAACACCACGGATCGATCCTTCAGCTACAATTGGAAGAGCAACCTTTGCATTGAAGGCGGTTACCAAACAGGCGGCACCAACTACGATCCTGATGTATATGAAGTTGTCCTGAGTGGTAATATCGGAAACACCACCGCCAATAATGACAACCTTTATCATGTCTTAGATATCCAGTCAGATATTCAGAATCTAAGCTTCCGTTCCATCAGCATTTCCGACGGATATGCCAATGGAATCGGTGATGACATGGAAGGCGCAGCCATATTGAATCGTGGATCGATCATTCTAGATCGGGTAAAAATCACATCCAATAATGCCCTTGGAACTGCCACGGCGGTTGTACAGAAAAACACCGGTACGATGGACGTTAAAGACAATTGCACAATCGAGAATAACGTACAGATAGATTGATAATAAGAATTAGCTATTCTGTATCTTCGAATAAAGGATTAAATATTTTACTACCTTTCAGAGGTCCAAGATCATTAAATGCTATGTTTGAATTTTCCTCTATGAATAATACCGCATCCTGTAAGTTTGAAAAACTCTTGATGATATTTTTCGCACCATTTCTGAATTGCAACAGAAGATCAAACAACGCGCTCTTCTGTAATAAAAGAAAAGGTCTTTCCAAGTTGCTTTCCTTTCTCTATTTTACACAGCATTAAATCATCCATCATACCGTTTAGATAATTGTTTTTACTTTAAAGTTTTCTTCCCTCTAAGAAATAAAATCATCTAGTTTAGCAATCTTCATTATCTTCCTGTTCTTCCCACCCCACATGATTTAAAGGGAATTCTAACCGATGTGGGGGCATAAACTTTTCAAGATCATATTCATTTTCCCTTAAATAGGCAATCGTCTCCTCTAAACTGTCAAAAAACAATTCCTTCTTATCCGAAATTTCGGGCCATGGCTCTTGTACATAGTCTTCTTCAATCTCATCCGAAGAAAACCAAATAATAACAAAATCTCCAAGATCTCGACAAAGAAAAGGAGAATGAACTTTATAAAATTCAAAATTGTGTGGTTTGTCATATCCAATTAATTGATTGACCCTTTTCTTTACATCATAAACAGCCAACCAATGATACCTATTTGTATCAGGAATTCTATCCAACTTACATACAATAAAACCATATCCCCAGTTGATCAAACCATTCCATACGGAATTAATATACTTGTTCATGAATCATTTTTAGTCAAAGAAAATGTATATCCGTACTCATTGACCTTTCTAGTCAGCTTTATAGAGTTGTCAAACATTTTGATAACGAATATAAAAACATTGAGCGATATGGATAGTAGTAGCTCAGCTTAGCTGAAAGCTAGGCTGAGTCCTGAGTAAGCGAAGGATGACCAAAGGGAAACTACGAATAGCCAGGTGCTGGATACAAGTTTTGTATCCAGCAATCGCCCAACAAAATTTTGCAATTAAAAAACTATGAAAACATACTACTGATGTAGTAAATCGACACAAGGATTTAAGTAAAATTTTACGTAGTACGCCCTTCATTATACATTGAAAATCAAGATAATAATGTCATTTTACTACCATATTTTCAGGCTTTTCGTCACTGATCATTTTTTACAATTGATGTAGTCTTGATGTAGTGAATAAGAGTCCGTTCGTAATTATAATAAGTAGCTTTGGAACAGAATAAAATTTAGAATATTGAGTGCGTTGTCAAATATTATTCTTTCACACTCCTATTCCTTTCGATTCGCTTAACAAGTCCATCATGCAAACTACTTACTATTACATGCATTAAAGCAAAAATAATGATGAAAAAACGACTATGCTTAATTTTTTGTGTCTGGCTCATGTGTCTTTACGCATCTGCTCAGGTCAGTGTTTCAGGAACGGTGCTCGATTCAGACAAATTTCCCCTGGTAGGAGTTACCATACTGGAGGCAAATACGACCAATGGTGCCGTCACCGATATCGATGGTAATTTTCAATTGACTGTTGCTGATGAAAATGCTGAATTGGAATTTTCATATCTAGGGTATGCAAAACAAATGATCAGAGTAGGTAGTCAATCCGTATTTAATATTGAAATGCTAACAGATACAGAACAGCTCGAAGAAGTTATTGTCGTTGGCTATGGAACACAAAAGAAACAAGTAGTAACAGGAGCCATTAGTAAGGTTTCTGCAGCTAGTATAGAAGATATGCCCGTGATGCGTATCGAATCAACGCTTCAAGGAAGAACATCCGGTGTACGAGTCACTATGGGCTCAGGTCAACCAGGTGATGGAGGGCAGGTTCGTATTCGAGGTACTACCAATATTAATGGAGGAGATCCATTATATGTAGTAGATGGCGTGCCTATTGGTGGAGGAATTGATTTCTTAAACCAAAGTGATATCGAATCCATCGAAGTGTTGAAAGATGCTTCTGCGGCTATATATGGCGCTCGTTCTTCAGGAGGGGTCATCTTAGTCACAACGAAAAAAGGAACTAAAGATCAAATGACCGTAAACTATCATGGATATGTAGGTACCCAATCTCCTTGGAAGAAACTTTCTTTGTTAAACGGGACAGAATATGCCACCTTAATGAACGAATCTTCCGTGGCTGCTGGCGGTGAGATACTGTTTGAAGATCCTCAATCCTATGGAGAAGGCACCGATTGGCAAAGCGCTGTATTTAGAGAAAATGCTCCTATACAAAGTCATGAATTAAATTTTTCAGCTGGTGGTGAAAAATCAAGCTATTATGCCTCATTCGGTTATTTTGATCAAGAAGGGATCGTGTCGGATGGAAATTCAAATTTTGAACGTTTTACAGCACGATTCAATTCCAATCATGAGGTGAACGATCGCATACGATTTGGCAATACTTTAGCCTACACCAATATTCAAAGTCAAGGTGTTGCAACCAATACGGAATTTGGTTCTCCATTGAGTAGAGCAATCAATTTAGATCCTCTAACGCCCGTATTAGAAACGAGACCAGAAGTATTAGAATCCAGCGTATTTCAAAATTTTGCTGTTGTAACAAATCCAGAAGGCATACCTTATGGAATTTCCAATAATGTAACTTCTGAGATTTTAAACCCTCTAGCGGCATTGGCCGTACAACAGGGAGGCGGTTACAGTCATAAAATTGTGGGTCGTATATTTGGAGAGTTGGATTTATTAAAAGACCTCTCTTTTAGGTCTTCATATGGAGCTGATTTAGCATTTTGGGGTGGAGAAGGATTTTCTCCCATCTATTATTTAAATGCAGCCAATAGAAATGACTTTACACGTTATAACCGAAATCAAAATAGAGGATTATACTGGATCATCGAAAACACCTTGAAGTATTCCAAAGTTTTTGGCAATCATGATGTACAAATTTTAGCGGGAACCGTCGCTGAGAATAATGCAGGTCAAGGAATCAGTGGAAACGTTAATAATTTACCTATTACTTCAATTGATGAGGCGTCATTAGGTTTTCCAGTTGCTCCGGAAGATCAAACCTTCGGTGGGTATGAGTATCAAAGTCGAACCGCTTCTTATCTATCAAGAATAAACTACAATTATAAGCAAAAGTACCTTTTGACTGCATTAATGCGAGTAGATGGTTCATCTCGATTTGGTCCAAATAATAAATTTGGATTCTTCCCGGCCGTTTCAGTAGGTTGGGTTATTAGCGAAGAAAATTTCTTCCAAAATAATCCATACATTAATTTCTTGAAACTTCGTGGTTCTTGGGGAATAAATGGGAGTGATAACATAGGTGATTTCAGATATGTATCAACTGTGGGAGGTGGAAGGAGTTATGTTTTCGGTCTAAATGATGAACTCTCTAATGGTGTTAGTCCAAATGCTATTTCAAATCCAGATTTGCGATGGGAATCTACCTATCAAACCAATTTTGGATTTGATGCCAAACTATTCAGGGGATTGGAAGCGACCTTTGATATTTACCAAAAAAGAACGGAGGACATGTTACTTGGGATAGCAGTTCCTGGATTTGTAGGTAATGCTGGTCCCATTGGAAATATAGCAACCATGACGAATCAAGGATTAGAACTGGAGTTATCTTATAAAAATAGGATTGGAAATTTAGTGTATGATGTTTCTGCGAATGCCGCGTATAATGAAAACGAAGTAACCTTTCTAGGAGACGATAAAACCTTCCTTCCTGGTCAGGGCTTTTCTCCACAAAATTTAGAGATTACTAGAATTACCGAAGGATTACCTATTGGTTACTTATTTGGATTCAAGACAGATGGTATTTTTCAAAACCAAGCTGAAATTGATGCATATACTGGTCTTGACGGAGCATTACTACAGCCAGATGCCAGTCCAGGAGATTTTAGATTTGTGGATCACAATGGCGACGGTATCTTAGACAACGATGATCGAACGATGATTGGAGATCCTACGCCAAAGTGGACTTATGGAACAAATTTAAGCCTAGAATATAAAGGATTTGACCTCGTGTTATTTGGTCAAGGCGTTCATGGCGTGGATGTATTCAAAGCCACTCGACGATTTGATTTACAAATGGCCAACATGACCGGTGATGCCTTAGGGCGTTGGACTGGAGAAGGAAGTACCAACGAATACCCTCGTTTAGTGATGAATGATCCAAATAAGAACTTTAGTCGTAGTTCCGATTTCTATGTAGAAGATGCCTCTTTCTTTAGAATTCGAAATTTACAGATCGGATATAATTTACCGTCATCGGTATTAAATGCTATTAAATTAAGAGATGTTCGGGTATACGTTTCGGGTAACAACTTAGTTACACTGACTAATTACAGCGGCTTTGACCCAGAGGTACTCAATGGTGTGGATAGAGGTCTATATCCTCAACCACGTTTTTATTTAGTTGGAGTCAACGCAAGCTTTTAACCGAACCCTTTAAAACGATTAAAATGAAAATATTACATACAACAACATACTTCGCTGTGATCGCCTTATTTTTCCTTTCGGCCTGTACAGCGGATTGGCTAGAACTTAAGCCCCAAGGTCAAAAATTAGAAGTGAATTTCTACACGTCTGAAGAAGAAATATTAGAAGGTTTAGTGGCAGCTTATGACGTTCTTGCTTGGGGCGGCACCAATGGGTGGACCATGAAACTCGGCCTTTTAAATGCCGCTTCTGATGACACTTTTGCTGGGGGAAGCGATGCTTCGGATCAACCAAGCTGGGTAGCGTGGGATGAATTCAATCTTGATCCTTTTTTAGGCCCTCAACTCGGATTTTGGAACAAAGGTTATACCGGTGTTTATCGAGCCAGCTTAGTCATTGACAAGGCAAACGAATTAGAAGATATAACCCCAGAATTTCAAGCCAGAGTGATTGCAGAAGCAAAATTTTTACGTGCCTATTTCTATTTTGACTTAATTCGTTTATTTGGTAACATCCCAAAAATAGACAAAGTACTTTCTGCGGATGAGTTTGACCAAGTCGTACAAGCTCCGGCCTCTGAAATTTATGCCTTCATTGAGCAGGATTTAAGAGATGCTAAAAACACCTTTGAATTGCCTATTACGGTATCATCGGATGAATTGGGCCGAATTACTCAAGGCGCAGTAACCGCATTACTAGGAAAGGTCATATTGTACCAAAATGAAGCCTCTAGAATGCAAGAGGCTGCCGATCTTTTCGAAGAAGTCATCAATTCTGGCAATTACGATTTAGAGGTAAATTTTGGAGACATCTTCAGTAACTCCAATGAATATGGTATCGAATCGGTTTTTGAAATATCGCACTCAGGTGCCGCTCGAGCTGGATGGGATCGTTTTAGCAATGGTTCTGAAGGTAACTATAATGTTCAATTTTTTGGTATGCGAGATTTTGTGGGGCCAGATTATGCTGCTGGATGGAGTTTTTGCCCGGTAACACAAAAATTAGCGGATAAAATGGCCAATGACCCTAGATTAGAACATACCATAATCAATGGTGAACATTTAAAACTATTGGGAGCTTCCTATACAGAAGGCTATCAAAACACCAACCTTTTTATTAAAAAGTATGCTGGCTTGGCCGATGAAGTCGCTTCTGATGGTGAACCAGCCTTGAATTGGAGCAAAAACATTCGAGATATTCGATTTGCCGATGTCTTACTAATGGCTGCTGAAGCCAGAGCCAGAAATGGTCAAGACGCCGAAGCTCGAACACATTTAAATCGAGTGCGTCAACGAGTATCTTTACAGCCAGTACAAGGAGCCAGTGGAGATGCATTGCTTAATTTTATTTACAATGAACGTCAACTTGAACTAGCAACAGAAGGTCATCGATTTTTTGATTTAGTCCGTACAGGAAGGGCAGCAGTGGAATTAGCAGATCAAGGATTTATTGAAGGCATTCATGAAGTTTTACCAATCCCACAATCAGAAATCGACATCACTGTAGGTCGATTTGAACAAAATAATGGTTATTAATCTTTAAAAACGAATAATGATGAAAACATATATATATATTCTCGTAGTCGGTTTTTTTACGCTTGCGGCTTGTACACCACAAATAGATGATAAAATTGAATTAGGTAATCTTCCAACGGCTAGTTTCAACATTAATGAAGGAGCAACAGCGAATGATTTTATATTAACCAATACCTCAGAAGGAACGTTCATAACGAAATGGGCCGTAGATCAATTGGGTTCTTTTTCTGGAGATGAGGTTGAAATTAGCATTCCGTTCAAAGGGGAATACAACGTAACCATGACTGTTTTTAATGATGGTGGTCATGCCTCTTTAAGCAAGATCATCGAAGTTACCGAAGATGCTTCTGGAGGTTGTATCGGGAATATGGAATTATTAACCAATTGTGATGAAAAAACCTGGGTACTTGCACCAGAAGCTAGTGCCTTACATGTAGGTCCTAGTCTTTTTGAAACTTGGTGGGGTAACTCTGAAGATGATGTCAATGCGCGTGCCTGTCATTTCAATGATCAATATATTTTCCGAGAAAATGGCGAATACGAATATGACAATCTAGGGGATTTTTGGGCGGATACCGATGGGAATGGAAATGTCACTCCTGCCGACCTAGGACTTCCTGTAGGATGTAATAATGCTAGCGATTGGCCAGACCAATACAAGGTCTGGGATTCTGGAAAACATAACTTTAACATTACAGAATCCAATCTAACCGTCAGTGGAACTGGTGCTTGGTTGGGTTTATATAAAGTAGGTACTTCCTCGGAAGTTTCTTCTCCCCAAGAATCCGTGAGTCTACAAATCCTAGAAATATCTGAAGATCGCATGGTCCTATATGGTGATTATGGTGGTTTGGTTTGGAGACTAACCTTTGTATCTTTATAAAAAACTGTATGAACATGAATTACAAGGCGTATTTCGTATTTATCCTCATTCTGGTATTTTCTTGTAAGGAGCCTCCTCCTGAACCAGTGGATTTACCTAGAATTTCCATTCAAAATGTCACTAAATTTGAAGGAGACGATAATACCGTTTTTACCTTTCAAGTGTTTCTTGATAAAGCGGGAACGGAAGAAATAACGGTCGAATTCGCCACGCAAGAAGATACAGCAGAAGAAGGATTAGACTTTATTGAGAATGCGGGAACAATCAATTTTGCCGTTGGCGAAAAAAGTAACATGATCGATGTTGAAATTGTCACGGATATCAATAAAGAATTGGACGAAGTGTTTCATGTTCAGTTATCCAATCCAACCAATGCAACCATCGCCGTTGGAAAAGCTACTGGAACCATTCGAAATGAAGATACTTTTATCGAAATTCCAGATGATGGTTATATCACTCCTGAATCTTATGCAGGATATACCTTGGCTTGGAAGGACGAATTTGATGGAGATTGTCTTAATCCTAATGATTGGACGCATGAAATCGGAAATTCAGGTTGGGGAAATAATGAATGGCAATATTATACCAATGAAAAAGATAATTCATTCTTAAGTGATGGCAATCTGATCATTGAGGCAAGAGAAGAAAATTATAATGGAGCCGATTATACCTCTGCAAGAATTATCACTCAGAACAAACAGTCTTTTACACATGGTCGTGTGGACATACGGGCGATTTTACCAGAAGGACAAGGTATCTGGCCGGCATTATGGATGCTGGGCGAAAATTTCTCTTCTATAGGTTGGCCTTTCTGTGGAGAAATTGATATCATGGAATTGATCGGACACCAACCTTCAACCGTTCATGGAACCGTTCATTGGCAAGGTAATGGCGGCCATACCTTCAAAGGGGGCGATTACACACTTCCAAGCGGAGAAAAATTTTCGGACCAATACCATGTGTTTTCCATTATTTGGGAGCCAGGGGAAATTAAATGGTTCGTTAATGATAACTTGTATTATTCCATTGACAATGCTCAGGTCGACGGTAATTATCCATTCGACCAGGATTTCTTCTTTATCTTTAATATAGCCGTTGGTGGAAACTGGCCTGGTTACCCTGACGCGACGACTGTATTTCCGCAACGAATGACCGTAGACTACATTCGAGTATTTGATAAAAATTAAGGCATGCGTTACGTTCTGCTTATTGTTCTAGTAATCTGCATTGCTCCCCAAGCAATGGCACAATCCTATTTAAGAGCAGAAGGAAAACAAATCGTCAATGAAAATAATGAATCCATTATTCTTAGAGGAATGGGTTTAGGTGGGTGGATGGTCCAAGAAGGCTATATGCTGCAAACTGCCGAGTTCGCCAGCCCACAACATCAAATTAAAGCAAGAATTACAGAAATTATCGGAGAAGAGGCTACGGCTGAATTTTATGATGCTTGGTTAGAAAATTACTTACAAAAAGAAGATGTCGATTCCATGAAATCTTGGGGTTTCAATTCGATCCGTCTTCCAATGCATTATAATTTATATACACTTCCTATTGAAGAGGAGCCGATTCCCGGAAAGAATACATGGTTAGAAAAAGGATTTGAGCTAACAGATTCCCTCATAGCTTGGTGTGCCCAAAACGAGATGTATGTTATACTCGACTTACATGCGGCACCGGGAGGCCAAGGCTATGATCAGGGAATATCTGACTATGACCCAACAAAAGATTCATTCTGGGAAAATGCAGAAAATCGAAGTAAAGCTGCAGCCCTATGGAAAAAACTCGCAGAACGGTATGTCGATGAACCATGGATTGCAGGTTACGACTTGTTAAACGAACCCAACTGGAATTTACCAGGTGGAACCCTTCTGCGAACGGCCTACATGCAAATGACCGATAGCATACGATCCGTTGATAATAAACATATATTATTTATTGAAGGTAATTGGTTTGCAAATGATTTTACTGGGCTAACACCACCATGGGATGATAATATGGTCTATAGTCCTCATAAATACTGGTCGATTAATGACCAAGCGTCCATTCAGTGGGTACTCGACTTACGCGAAGAACAAAATGTTCCCCTTTATCTTGGCGAAAGTGGAGAAAATTCTAATCAATGGTTTCATGATGCTATCCATTTACTGGAAGAACATGAAATTGGCTGGGCTTGGTGGCCTCTAAAAAAAGTAGAAGCCATCGCTGGTCCTCTATCTGCTTCGAAAACCTTTGGTTATGAAGCATTGCTCAACTATTGGAAGGGTATTGGCAGCATGCCGACGGAAGAAAGCGCTAAAACAGCTCTTATGCAGCTGACTGAAAACTACAAATTACAGAACTGTACATTCGAACCCGGCGTAATCGATGCTATGTTTCGGCAAGTTACTACGGATGAAACAAAAGCCTTTCGCGATCATACGATTCCAGGAAAAATAAATGCCGTTGATTATGACTTAGGTAAAAATCAATTTGCTTATTCCGACGTGGATTACGCTACCTTTCATGTTTCCACCGGAAATTTTACTGCTTGGAATACAGGCTGGTCCTATCGAAACGATGGAGTGGATATCGAACCTAGTCAAGACAATCAAAATACAGCAGGTCACAATGTCGGATGGACAGACGCGGGTGAATGGTTAAAGTACTCAATAAATGATGTTGACCCTGGGATCTACAATATTGTTTTACGATACGCTGGAGGTGATTTTGGTGGTAAAATGCATTTTGCGGCCAACGGTGTGGACATCACCAATGCGCAATTTGTTCCTTACACCGGTGGTTATCAATCCTGGGAAGAAATGACCCTTGAAAATGTACTTGTTTATGATGATTTTGATCATATTACTTTTCATATCGACGGAGCAGGTTTCAATATTAGTAGCTATGAATTCATCAAAACCGGTGACATCGAAGATTCAAGTACTCAATTTATATCTGGAATTACCGAAGATAAAAACACCGTTTCACTATTTATCAACAAGAAACTGGATCCAAATTCAAGTATGGATATCAACGATTTTTCTTTATTGGTGAATAATAGTAATTACACCGTGTCGGAGGTAGAAATCGATCCTATTGATACTCGAATTATACACCTGTCTGTAGAAGAAGAAATGATCTTTACGGACATTATAAAAGCAAGTTACATTGGTACTAGTATAAACTCGTTGGATGGTGATGCTTTAGGGGCTTTCGCCCAAAAAGATGTCAATAATACGCTTCCTTCCTTCTTTAGTATTCCCTCAAAAATAGAAGCGGAAGACTTTATTTTGGAATCGGGAATTACTTTGGAAAATACAACAGATACAGGAGGAGGACAAAACATTGGTTATCTAGATGTAGGAGATTATTGCAAATACGATGTTTTCGTGAGTTTTGATGGCATCTATGAAATCAACTATAGAAACGCTTCAGATGGTCACGTCGGAGCCTTGAAACTAGCATTACAAAATGAAAGTGGTGAAATAATCGATATACATAGCGTTGAGTTTTCGTCTACCGGTGGCTGGCAGGCCTGGCAAGACAGTAAATTCAACGCTTTTATTCCTAAAGGACGGTATATCATGCGATTAACCATTACCAAACCACAATTCAATCTAAATTGGATGGACTTCAAACTGATATCGTCCAATCAGGATCTTGCTCTTTCAAGTGTTCGTATTTACCCGAATCCAGTTAAGGATATTTGTTTCGTCGATGATCGAAACTGTAAAGATTGTTTTGATTCATATACCATATTCTCCATGCAGGGAAAACTGGTTTCAATGGGAGCACTAAGGAATAAAAATATACAACTAAATCATCTAGATGCCGGTGTATACCTACTTCGCTTATCCGATCAAAAAGGCCGCAGTACCGTTCAAAAGATCGTCAAATGGTAATGGCTTGGTAGTTCTTACTTACTACTCTTTTTTGCCAATAAATTTACCAGCATACCTACGATGATTAACACCATTCCGATGGAAGCATACAAACTGTATTTTTCTCCAAAAATGAAGAAGCCTAATAATAAGGCATATACCAATTCCATATATTTGAATGGAGCGATGGTATTGGTCTCTCCTTTTTGAAAAGCTACCGTCATAAAAACCTGTCCAATCAATCCACAAATGCCCATTCCAGCAATGTAGTACCAATGATTGCCTTCCGGCATGACCCAATAAGATATAGAGCTGAGACCCATTACAATAGCGGTCACCATAAAATAGTTTATGATGGTCAACGGATGTTCTCTGGTTGCCAAGTAACGAACCATGGTAAATACGGCACCTACTGTAATGGCCGATATAAGTACCAAGACAAATCCTAATGTACTAATGCGTAGGTCAAAGCCTTTCAGAACAAATACACCAACGATAGCTATTAAAAATCCTAGCCATTGGATCGATTTGACTTTTTCCTGCAGAAAATATATCGCTAATATAACGCTGATAATCGGTCCGACGTATCGAATAGATACAGCCGACCCCAATGGCATCATCTGTACAGACATAAAAAAAGTTGTTAGTGAAATCGTACCAACAACTGCTCTCAATAATAGAATTTTTCGATGTGTACCAAGCAAGGGAATCTTGCGAATCAACATATAGGGCAAAATAAAAATGAAGGTACCTATAGATCTGAAAAACACAACCTGCAGAGCAGGGTAATTCGATAATTCCTTAGCAAAGGCATTCATGCAGGCAAACGAAAACGTCGCTATTAAAATATATGCAATCGCCTTCGTATTATTGATCTTTTCCTTCAATGTTGTTCTTTATATTGAACGATCAAAGGTAATACTATTATGATCATAATGATCGCATATATTACATGAATTTGTTGTACGCATTTCTTTACGCGACGACACTATAGCGGACATCTTCTACATAAGCCTGCCTTTCTATACGCATCACCTCTATACTCAAAAATCCAAACTCTTCGACAACCTTGCCCACAATCTTATAAATACCTTTTCCTCGGAAAGGATAGGTCTTGGCCACTGGTGGAAAATGTACGGTATCAATCCAAGCGCCATAATAATCCAAAAAGGTGCCAAATTGCATGCGCTTTTGATTGGAAGTAGTAGTATTCTTCACCGTGATTAGATAACCAAAAATAGTAATGACTTTATTTTTGTAGGCTTCCAAATTCTTTGACGCCACCACATTATTCGGCACAAAATCTTTCAATAAAAGAAATGGATGACACAAAGGAAAGCCCAACAATTCAATTTCATCAAAGGCATTTTCCAAGGTTTCCACTTTGAATGCTGGCAATGTGAAAGCATGTGGCGTATATCCAAACAACTGTTGTTGATCCCCCTTAAAAGGACTGGTATTTAATCGATGATGTGCGTTCCACAATAAAGTTCGTTTATCCAAACCCGTAAATCGAAAAGCATTGATGCGAATCAAAATATCCAATTGCTGAATACTGATCAACACTCGATCTAAAAAATCGTCTAAAGAACGAAAGGCTCCTTGTTCTTTACGATCCTCAATGATTCTCTGAGCAACATTGACCTCCAAGCCCTGTAATAAATGCATCCCCAGATAAATATCATCCCCATAAAGCCAGGTGTAATAAAAACTCTTATTAACACAAGGAGCATTGATATTTCCACCCAATCTACGCGCCTCATGAACATATAATTCCGTCCTGTAAAATCCTCCACCATTATTGATCACTGCCACCATATATTCCAACGGATAGTAACATTTCAAAAACAAGCTCTGATAACTTTCTACGGCGTAAGATGCACTATGTCCTTTCGCAAAGGCATATCCGGCAAAACTTTCAATCTGACGCCAAATGTCAAAGGTCGTCTCATCCGGATAGTTCTTGGCTCGGCAATTCGAAATAAATTTTTCTTTAACCTTCTGAAATTCCTCTCTAGAGCGATACTTTCCACTCATCCCTCGACGCAATACATCCGCTTCGCCCAGATCCAAACCAGCAAAATGATGCGCTACTTTGATCACATCTTCTTGATAGACCATCACGCCATAGGTCTCCGGCATAATCTTTTGTAAAATAGGATGCGCCAATTTACGTCGATCTTCATCCTTATGTCGCATGATATATTCCCGCATCATACCGCTCTTTGCTACCCCTGGTCGAATAATCGAACTGGCCGCCACTAAGCCATGATAATTATCTACACCCAACTTCATAAAGAGCATACGCATGGCAGGTGACTCCACATAAAAGCAACCAATACAATCTGCCAAACTGATCATGCGGTTGATTTTATCATCCCTGAAAAATGGTTTTACATCATGTATATCGATCAGAGCATCATTCGGTTTATTGACTCTGACAAGCTGCAAAGCATCCTTTATTTTTCCCAGGCCTCTTTGTCCTAATATGTCGTATTTATACAATCCAACATCCTCCGCAACAACCATATCAAACTGCGTCGTAGGAAAACCCTTCGGTGGTAAATCCGTTGCCGTAAAATAATGAATCGGTCGCTCGGAAATAATAATCCCTCCTGCATGTATACTCAGATAATTCGGCATCCCTTCTATTCGTTTGGCATACACAAGCACTAACTGAGACAACTTATCCAACTGCTCAAAACTAAATTTTCCACTGCTTAATTTATCCATTTCATGCTTCGGCAAACCAAAAACCTTCCCCAATTCACGCACCGCAGCACTATGCTTGAACGTATTATACGTTGCTAATAAAGCAACCTGCCCCTCTTGACCAAAGCGCTCAAATATATAACGCGTCACATCTTCACGGTCTCTCCAAGAAAAATCAATATCGAAATCTGGCGGACTCGTCCGATACAAATTCATAAAGCGCTCAAAATAGAGATCCAACTCAATAGGATCTACATCCGTGATTCCCAATAAATATGCGACGATACTATTCGCCCCACTCCCTCGTCCCACATGATAATACCCTTTGCGCTGTGCATAGTCCACGATATCCCAATTCACCAAGAAAAAAGGAACAAAATCCATCTTCTCGATCATTTCTAGTTCCTTCTTCAATCGAGACTGTATCGTATCATTAAGCGTTGGATAACGATATTTCAAACCCTTTGCACATAAGTCCTTGATCAGTTGTTTGTCCTCTGCCTTATTCCCCGAATAGCTCCATTTGTTTTGATGAGGTCGATCCTTCGAAAAATCAAAATCTATACAACACTGATCCAACAAACGCTGTGTATTATCAAGCATCCAAAGATCATTTCTGTATGCCTCCTTCAAGTCTTCCATCCGAAGGTACAAGTCCTTTTCGGAAGCCTGTTGTTCTGGAGTCAATTTGCTCAATAAGGTATTATTGTCAATCGCTCGAAGTAATCGATGTGTATTGAAATCCCGTTTATTTCTAAACGAAAAACTATTCAGCGCGACCAACTTGTCCCGATACTTCGAATACTCAGAAAAAGGCAACTTTGATAATTCAAATCGATTGACACCTATGTATTCGTATGCTTCGAAATGCGTTTTATTCAGTGATCGTACTTGTTCAAAAGGGTAAATAACATAAACGTCCTCCATCGGAGGGGTACTCTCCGGAAAATCTGTTTTCGCGTGTTTATGTTGAGACAAGAAGGCATTAATGTTCTGAAAACCTCTATTCGTTTTAGCTAGGGTCAAATACAGTTGTCTAGGTCCTGCCCTGAAATCAACGCCCAAGATTGGCTTGATCCCTTTTGACTTCGCCACACGTACAAAATTCAGACAAGCCGACGTATTATTGACATCTGTTATGGCAACACATCTTGCTCCATCCGCAACCGCCATATCAACAAGCATTCGCTCCGAAATCGTACCATATCGCAAACTATAATATGTGTGACAACATATATACATCACTGATTAAATAAATCCAATTGATCGTTTTGCTTTCGTTTTCTAGCCGTTGTTTCACCCATACCCTGCAACTCCAACTCCTGATAAAAGATGTATTCAAATTCTTTTTTAAGTTGTTTTCCTACAGGTTTCAGCACCGCAACATCTTTATTCCTTCCAGATTTTATCGCGGTAGATATCGGATATGCATTGAACTCATGATCATCAAAAGGCTGCATCATCGCCGTTACCTCACTGAGTGGAAGATCCTTATCCAACCATCGACCCTCATCTTCTTCTGCCAGAATCAGCGGACTCCTATGGTGCGGAATTTTCTGTAATAGGGATGTTGGTGGTGTTGTAATAATCGCAAAACTTCTTGTAATTTCTCCACTTTGTTTATCGATCCATTCATCCCAAATACCCGCCATCGCAAACGGCCGTTTGTGATGTCTTCTATAAACCAGATAAGGCTCGCTCAATTTCTTCGTTGTAGAGCCTTCTACAAAAGCATCCGCGATGACCAAACAACGCTGTGATCGGATGGCCTTTCGAAACATGGGTTTCTCTATAATCCCCTTCGCGCCTTTATAGGCCGGATCATTTTCTTTATTGTGATTGCCCTCACTGCGCGCATTAATCACATAAGTCTTTTTGGTCGCCCAAGAAGGCGTAAAACCAAATCTAAACAACTGAGCTTTCTTCGGTTCATCACTTGTGATCACCAAGGCCTCATCATTCGTACTCACATTCGGATTTAACTCAAAACGATCCAAAATTTCCGATACATCGATTTGAAATTCCTTCTCAATAACTTTTAACTTCGTTATGACAGCGTATCTTCCACACATACTATTCTTATTTTATTGTATTAAGCCGTTCGATGAGCCAACACGATCGGCGGCTCTCCATTAAATGGATTCATCATTCCTCCGATGCTCTTCGCCCCCATCGTAGACGCACGAATCACACTACGACTTCCATATTTATTACGAATCACATCCATAGCCTGGTATAAATTGGCCGTACATTGCGTATTCTCAAAGAGGCTCATTTGATAATTACCCGATACTAAACTACTAAATCGAACTCCAACCAAGCGTATAAGCAATCGCTTATTATACAATTGGTCAAATAATTCCAGCGTTTTACTGAGTAAATTATGATCGGCCGAAGTATAAGGAATCTTTGCTTGCTTGGTATGTGTATTAAAATCTGAATATCGAATCTTGATGGTAATACAAGAAGTCAATTTCTGGCCATTTCTCAATTGAAAGGCAAGGTTTTCCACCATTGCACTGATCAAAGTCTTCAACTTCTTCACATCGGTTGTATCTCGACCAAATGTTCGCTCATTGGAAATAGATTTACGTTCGTGATATTGAACCAACTGACTATGATCGATTCCATTGGACTTTAACCAGATCGATTTTCCATGTTTGCCAAATACCGACTCCATCATTTCAACAGGCATTTCTTGCACTGTTGCGACCTTTTTGATCCCCAAATGACAGAGCGTCTGAAAGGTTTTATTCCCCACCATCGGAATTTTCTTAACCGATAATGGAGCTAAAAAAAGCTTTTCATAACCCGAGTCGATTTTAATTTGATTATTGGGTTTTGCCTCTCCGGTAGCTACCTTCGATACTGTTTTATTAATCGAGAGGCCAAAGGATATGGGCAATCCCGTATCGCGAATAATCTGGTGCCTCAACTCTTTGGCAAATTTATAACAACCAAAATGTCGATCCATTCCTGTCAGATCCGCATAGAATTCATCTATACTGGCTTTCTCCAAGACAGGTACTCGCTCCTTCAAAATCTCGGTAACCGCCTTCGAATACTTCGTATAGGTTCCAGCATTTCCCTTGATAACAACCGCCTCCGGACATAATTGTCTTGCCATTTTCATAGACATCCCTGAGTGCACACCAAAGGGCCGCGCTTCATAGCTCGCTGCTGATACGACCCCTCGATCTCCGGTTCCTCCTACCAAAATCGGGATGTTTTTCAAGCGGCTATCCAACAATCGCTCCACAGACACAAAAAAGGTATCTAAATCTAAATGTAATATTGACCTCATGAAACTACAATAGATTGGTAATAATTACAAATAAATGGAATATTTCCAACTTTATAGTAATTTTTACCAAAAAATTGGAAATATTACCAAAAATCAATATTTTTGATATATGGATCTCCCGATAGAATGTCAAAGACTCAGAATCGTTCGCGAAAGCTTAAACGAAACGCAAAGCTCGTTTGCGAAAAAACTAAACATTGGTAATAGTACGACTGATTTTGAGCGCGGTAGAACCAAACTTAGCGGTATACTTGTCCTCAAACTGCTCAGCGAGTACCATATAAACCCCTTATGGTTATACGGTCAAAGCGAGCAAAAACACCTCAATCCAAATGCCCTCGAATTGCACCCAAAAGTCGTCACGATCAATGATACCGGCTACGAAAACATCCTCATGGTCAATGAGAAAGCAGCTGCAGGATACAGCGGCAACCTAAGTAACCCAGCTTATTATAAAGAACTCCCAGCCTTCTCCTTTCCCCTAGCGGAATATCGCAATGCCACCTTCCGAGGATTTCAAGTCGAAGGATTCAGTATGACACCGATCATACAACCTAGCGAATGGATTATCACCAAAGCCATTGCGAACATCGAACAAATCAAGGATGGTAACATCTATGTTATCGTGGAAAATGAAGGTATCCGGATCAAAAAAGTCATCAATAATAGTTCCAATCAAACACTCAGTTTGATATCCATCAATCCCGAATACGCCCCAGATGTTATTCCCTATGCACAGGTGCAGGAAATCTGGGAATATCACAGTAAACTCACCAAAGAAATCGCCCATCAATCCCCGAATAAGAAGCTAGAAGAAATGCATGCCGATATTAAGACCCTGCAAGAAGAGGTCGCCAAACTCAAGCAATAAAAAAGCACTACAAAGGAATCTGGCCCAACTTTTTCAAATCAACTTTTGTACTAAATCGATCCAATAATAATCGGAGTTTCGGATGAATATACGACTGACAAAAAGCCGCTTCCGGTCGCCTATACAGATAATTTAACCACTCCTCTTTGTTCTCCTTAAAATCATTAAACATCAAGACCTCGGTAATGATTTTCTTATCAAAATCAGTCTGCAAGGCACGAAGAATCTCCACACTTTCCATACACTGTTCCTCTGAGAAAACATACACCGCCGAACGATACTTCTCCCGAAAAGCATGCTCAGACGTACTCGCATGGGTATATACATGAATCTCTATCAAATCCTTCAAACTGATTTCAAGCGGATCAAAAGACACCAAAACCGCTTCCGAAAAAGTCTCTTGCTTTCCAAAAGAAGCAATCCAACCCTGCCGCACCGCATTAATACCGCGCAACGACTGAAATACGCCTTCCGTACACCAATGACAACCACCTCCCAAACCTACTTTCATACACGATAAATTTACCCTACTGTAAAGCTATTATTATTCTCCATATGGTTTAAAAGGGGGATTGCCAAGCTCCTATCGTCGCTTGCCACCGAGCTATGCAGGGGTTCGCCGAGCTCCGTGCTACGCACCAGTACTTCGTACTGCCCTTTCTATCTCTATCCCAAAAGAAACCACACGTTTATCCACGATTCAAAAACCTAGGTATATAAGAACTCGATTAAAATAAACACTCCGATTATAAAAAAGATCTTATTCTTTATATCTTAACACCGAAATAAAAACTCAAACGAAAATATCCATGAAATTTAATGCTCAAAACTTACATCTTGCCAATGATTATATAATCAATAAGATCGTAGAAAACCCCCAAAATGTAAACGAAGAACTATTCACAACGGCCAAAGCCATTTATGACGATAGAGCACTCCATTCTTACAGAAAACAAGCGTTTATATCTAAATATCCCGCTTTAAAAGACCAAGTCAAAGATGCATTGAAGCGTGGCGAATCTATCGAAAGTCAAATCAAATTTATGGTCGACCATGGCATGCAGGAATCATTTGCAGAAAATTTAGTTGTAGAATTAGATTTCAGTGTTGAACAGGAATCACAAGAGGCCGTCAGTAATAATCGAAATATGCTTTGGGGAATCCTTGCTATCATACTGTTTGTAGCAAAATGTTCCGCAATAGCTCTTTCGCAACGATAGAAAGTTAATGCAGGTACCGGTGTCACTATGCATTTTACGTTTCCATCATTTTATTAATCTTTGGTTGTACGATCCAAATACCCACTGGATAAAACCAAATCATAAAAAACTCGCCTGCGAAGTCTCCGAAGTGAACTTCTCGTTGCAACTCTACCGTTTTAAATACCTTCGCTACAAAATACAGAGAATGGAAAATACAAAACATGGAAAAAAGGTGTAAAAGAAAAATTACTCCAAAAAGTCCTCCAATCCACTCAATAAATGGTTCAAAAATCGATTCCGGATTTGAACTGGATAATACATGAAACATCCCACTAAAGAAGCTAATAAATAGAATCAAATATACTAGTGGAATAAAAAAGAATAGCTTAAACCGTTTCACATTCATTTTTACATGGTCAGGAAGCTTTTTCTGCAATCCAATCGCTATAGACCATAACCAAGCAAAAAGGATACCCATCGATAAAATCATAATCAGTGGAATGAATTTCCAATACTGAATCATCATGGCTATATCCTCAGGACCTGATGAAACCACAAAGTTGGACATCATCATTCCCATCATTATACATTGAAAAATCATGGGTATTGCAAAGTTCAAAAGAAAAATTTGCCAATGTTTTGCCTTTAAAAATATGTTTATCATAGCCGTATTTACTTCAGTTGAATGAATCGATCCTTCTTGTCATTGTTTTATTGTTCGCTCCTATTGTCCCCCTTTTTCCATACCATGCGGGTATGTAAAGTAAAGAGTATTATATTTTGAGATAAAACAATTTGAATTAAATTTAACAAGTAAAACACGGTGCATCGATAAAAACGGAACTTATTCTATCAAATAATATGAAAAATCAAATCTGGTATACGGCTCTAGAATGCTTTGATGCGGATAGTCCCTACGAGTTTAGCTGGGAAAAGTATAAAGCTTGGTCCAAATTGACCCATTTATCCGAGTTGGTATCTCTGGATGGATTGCTCCATGATTTAATATTTGAACCAGATTACAATTCAATGGAAGATTGGGAATTTATCATTACTGAAGGTGAATGGATCACTCCATTTTTCAATTCTTTGGAGTATGTACTTGAAAAAACAAAAGACATCCCCTATTTCAATTTATTAGCCGTTCGAAAAAGTCCGAATAAAACGAAACTGGGCATTTCTGATGTCTTCGAATTTGTCGGATACGACCTCATTGAAAAAGACGGAAATATCAGTGCCTTAACAAATTGCGGTGGATTTGACGAATCTTTTTTACCGAGTGATCTGAACGAATTTGGATTAATTTCAGATTGGACATTGGCCAAAAAAATTCAAGCAGATTTAATCGAGCATAACCCCGAGGAGCATCACGCTGATTGCTATTTGTATGAAGTGTGGAGACATCAATCGATCGGAAGAAAAAATAAACCCCTCTAGTGTCCAAACGATTTATCACTCAAAGGATCGTCGTTTTAGATCCTTTCGCTTCAGAATACTAGGAGCTAAGCGAACATATTCTTTTTCTTGAAGATCATAGCCTAATCCACGGTAAGCATGGTCATATGGGCAGGCTGGAAAGTCAGGAAAACCCTCCCTCCACTCATAGCGTTCGACATCAAATGTATCGGCTAAAATCTTGCGCATACCGTACTGTCTTCGAATGGTAAACGCCTCATCCATCGATGACAAGCTTTGTACGGTTACATTCACCAGTTCTGCATAATCTCCTCCTCTCAATCGATCCCATATATCAAAATCCACATCCATCACAGCTTTGAGCTTTGCTGCTGGTGCTGCAATGGCTAAAAGATATCGACCTTCATCTTCTATATGATATATAGCATCTACAAACAGTGTCGAATCTGGACCAAAGCATATCGGTTTTTCAGGGATACATAACTGTCCTTCTCGAAGTATCAATCGATCTTGATACCCTCTTTCCAGTAATTTGTTTTTGATATTTTCGATCAGAGATTTATCTGACATATTAAAATACTCTTAGCATCATCTATACATTCCTATGCGCTAGGAACTCGGAAGGCTTGTCGCGCCGACAGGCGTGATGAGCGTGAGCGAAACCTGTAGAACTCCGCCCCTGAAAGGGGAGCGCCCTAATCCTAAGAAACGACCGTACGCTTCTTGATCAATCGCGTAAACATTCCTATGCCCAAGCCCAACATCATCAATATACAACCGATCCACACCAAATTAATACCCGGAAATTCGAGCACCTCTATCGCAATCAAATCCTGTCGAGGCACATTATTCGCAATCTCAAGACTGACCATCTTTTTGACCAATTCATCCTTAGAAATACTCACTGTCGCCGTACCATTGGATGGATCGATATAATCGACCTTGATATAAAATCCATCTTCCCACCAAACGTCTCGAATCGGAATAATCTGCTTATCCCGAACAATGAATGTCGGCTGTAATGTCTTCGCTTTTCCTTCCTGATTCGTTATTAAGAACTTTCCATTAATGGACACGTCGCCCTCCTTTAAAAACGGATCTTTCTCCTCCTTATCCGGTTTTTCGAATCCGATGAATTTGATACTATAGTCCTTCCAACTAGAGGACTCGCCCATCTTGAGCGGAATACTCTCATATTTCAACATCGACTCCGGCTTGATTAAATTATCAAAGGTCTGTTCGTTGATTCGGTAGCGACTATTGAAATCATCAATCTGTCCGTGATACTTATACACCACCGTGCTCCGAAGAATCGTCGCTGGATTCGCTTCGTAGGTTTTACCCAAACTATCCCGAATTTCAATTGAAATTTGTAACGGTACGTCGCCTACTTCCGGCTTGTAATCCGGATGATCTGCCTGTAAGGAGAGGTCATTGACTTTAATATAATAGCCATCGTATTCTTGTTCGACACCCAATGGCACTTCCACCAAGGTATAGTTCAAGGTATCTTCCATTTCCTTGGCGAATTTCACATCCTGCTGCGCATTTGGAAGAGAAGCAACACTGGTAAATATATCCTTATGCAGATAATGTTTCGTATCTGGGTTGGTCGCTGCGACCTTACTCAAATCATTCGAATACAATACATTGGGCCGTACAACGAATTCCTCGATGATGTTCTCCTGCTCATCTACCTGCTTGAAAGAAATATCGAAATAACGGTTTTGTCCGATGATGGTATCTCGCATATATTCAACCCAATAATCATTCATGAACATCGGTTTGTTTTTGAGTAGGGGAATATTGGATTTCAACTTATCCTCTTCCACCAGTCCGGTAAACATGAACGAATTATTCGAAATATTTCGTTTATTGATTCCGCTGGCCAACACCCCGATCACCAATAATCCGAATCCACAGTGTGCAATCGCACTCGCGAATAACTTACTATTACCCTTGGCTAATACAAATAGGTATTCCAAATTAGCCACGATGGTAAACAACCCACTGAACAGCAACAAATGCCATTTGAAGTCCGTAAACTGCAACCAAAGATTCAGTAAAATATGAGCGACCAAAGCCACCCCAAAACTGATTCCAATATGAACCAATGCTTTCTTAACGACGCGTTCTGGTTTCTTCTCATTGTATCGGAAAAAGACGGTAACTGCACTGAGTAAGCCGACTAATATTCCAATCCATAGCTGATATTTATTATAATGCTCGATCGGGTCATTCAGTACGATACTGACAAAATCCGGATTGAATAATTGGACCGCTTTATTGTATAAAGGAATCGAGGTGGACACCGTGATCATAATAGCCGAAAACAGGAGGACCAATGATCCAATAAACATCCAAAACTCCTTGCTATAAATGGATTCTTCTTGCTTTGGTTTGTCGATAGACTTTGATCTCGAAAAGTAATAATAAAAAGAAAGAAGCGTGAAAAATCCAATAAACACGGCCAATTGATTACCCAATCCCATCTCCGTGAACGCGTGTATGGAGGTATCTCCTAATACTCCGGAGCGTGTCAATGTGGTCGAATAAAGCACCAATAAGAAGGATATAATATACAACCAATAGGTACTTCTTACGGAGTACTTTGTATTTCTTGCAATCAAATTGGTGTGTACACCAGCCACGATGGTAATCCAAGGAACCAATGAGGTGTTTTCTACCGGATCCCATGCCCAATATCCACCAAATGTCAATGCTTCATAAGCCCATGCCGCACCCATTAAAATTCCGATACCGAAAATGGATCCTGAAAATAATCCCCAAGTTAAGGCTGGTTTTAACCAAGCTCTATGTTCTCGTTGCATGAGTCCTGCTAGTGCATAGCAAAACGGAATACTTACAGAGGCAAAGCCCAGAAATAGAATGGGCGGATGAATGGTCATCCAGTAGTTTTGAAGTAATGGGTTCAGTCCGCTTCCCTTTAATAAACCAACATATTCCGCATTGGAAAATATGGGAATGTCCATCGTATCTCGTAATAAGGTCAAGGGGTTGCTCCCTAATTTGTACATCCAATCTCCGAATTCGAAATAAATCCCTTGGATCATACTAAGTATGAAAAATTGGATTAGCGACAAGAAAAACAATACGGGTGCTACCCATCTGGAATTCTTTAGCATGATCACCCATCCGAGGATGATGTGCCAAAACAGCCAGAGCATGAAACTTCCTTCTTGGCCCTCCCAAAATGCAGAAAAAATATACTTGAATGGCAGATCATCATTGACGTGCGCTTGTACGTAGCTATATTCATAGCGCTTGACAATCATCACATAGAAAATCAATGCAATGACGGACAACATAGTTATTCCGTGAATACTAAAGGCTGCATTACCTAGACGTTTCCATTGACGATCTTTTTTCTGCGCCGATCGAAAATAAGAGTAGGCTGCCAGACCTGTAGTAATAAAACTTACCAGTAATAGAAGCTGTCCAACATGTTTTGGCCACAATAATTCACCAATGTATTCTATATCTACCATACACTTTTATTTAGACAACTAGGGCTGCCGAATGGACTGCAAAATTAGTTATTCGATGAGATTATGCTCCCTTTTTATCTACTAATTAGAATAAATATAAATAAATAAGCTCGAACTGTCTGTACCTGTATGACGGATGGATATATGGAGGCAGAATCGAGTTCAAAATTTGGCTTCATCTTTTTGAATGGATAAAAAATATCTTTATATTCATAGTGGAATAGAAAATATTATCTGACAACAGGTCATGTATTTATTCACGTACCAAAGTCCCACTACCGTCCCTATTTCACGCACTAAAACAAGCAATATGAAATCTGTCATACTGATGTACTGCTTTATTTTATTCCTCATCAGTCCTGCTATCTCTCAAGATATTTTAATTAAAAATGATAAGTCGAAATTAGAAGTCAAAGTAGAACAAATCAAACAAGATGAAATTACCTATCGAAAATACAGCAATCTCAATGGCCCGCTGTATATCATGCCTAAAAGTGAGATTTTCTTAATCATCTATGAAAATGGTGAACAAGAGCATTTTGGAGATTACGCTGGATCGACATCCAACGAAAAGGAGGAAAATGTTGAAAAAGAAGCGGAATTATTACACTTTGAAAAACGAGCCTTCAGTAAACGATTGTATTTCACGAAGAAATACGACAATAAAGAAGGAGAATATGAGTATACCAAGATTTCCAGATCTGAGTTTGCCAGCATCTTAAAAGAAGTCGATCCAGAAAATTATCACGACTTCAAACGTACAAGTGGCTTCTATCTTTTTGGAAATGCTGTAGGAACAATCGGAGCCTTGATCTCTATCCCAATGATGTTAGCTGGTGTATCTATTGATGATTCGACGCTCACTTGGTCTGGAGTCATTATATCTATTATATCTTCCTTATTTGGTCGTGCCTTTACCTGGCCCTCTATTCGTAAAACGGTACGTATCGTGGAGCGTCATAATACTACTTTGTTGAATTGAGTGGAGAAGTGTCTTAAAGTGTATTGTGAGAAGAGAAAGAAAAAGCCCCGCAAACATGTTGTTTACAGGGCTTTTAAGTTGACCTACAAGGACTCGAACCTTGAATGCGAGAACCAAAAACTCGAGTGTTGCCAATTACACCATAGGTCAATCACGATTTTGGATCGCAAAAGTAATACTTTTATTAAAATAGCGAATAATTTTTAACTATTTTTTTCTCTTTCAAGCATCCAACGAATTAAATCGTCTCCTCCCATTATTGTACTCATACATCAGGAGCTTGTTACGACACTTTCTTTTCTTTGAACGACTCTGTCAAAATATGATATAAAGCATTATGAAACTCCGAAAACTCAGGCAAATCGTTATGCCGTCCACCTTCGATTGGATAAAACTGCGCACGATCCGTATTCTCTTCATATAACATCTTACCATGTGAAAATGGAATTAATAGATCCTTGGTTCCATGAATAATATGAATGGGACATTGTACGATTTTCAAGAATTGATTGCTCATAATATTATACCGCAGTATAAATCGAAGCGGCAATAAGAATCCTTGCCTCGATATCAACTTCTTAAAACTGTAATACGGTGAATCTAAAATTAACATTTTGGGAGAATTCCAACTGGCTATTCTTGCTGCTACCCCACTTCCAAAAGATCTACCCAATACAACAATGTTTTTCTCAGAATACTTTCTTTCCAACCATTTGTAAATATGTTGTGCATCTTGGAACAGTATCTGTTCGGAGCGTTTCCCTCTACTCTTTCCAAATCCTCTATAATCGACCATGAAAAAATCATATCCCTTGCCTACAAAGTCTCTCGCAAACTTGCCCCATCCTTTTACACTCCTCGAATTACCCTTTAAATAATATACTACTCCTAGAGAATTGGGAACCTCAAAATAGATTCCATTGATCGTACCGCCATCTTCCATATCGAAATGTACTTCTTCAAATGGAAAAGGGTATTTGTATTGAAAATTAGTGGGTAGCTTCTCTGGTCGAAAAAAGAAAAAGTCCTGTAGGAAATAGAACAAAATACTGATGGCAACATAAATAACTGCCAATAATCCGATCGTATAGACAAGGCTATGTACTGATATTAGTATAAGTGCGTAAATCAACATTGAACCGAAGATATAAAATCTTTTAATGTCCTAGAAGTCTATCGCCCGAAAGATCCATTCATTTTAGAAATCTGTTCCGAGAGATAAATGAATTCTTTGCGGTAAAATATCTCTGGTTTCAATTCCTCGTGCAAAATCAACTTTTAAGAAATACCCGAAAATAGACGTTCTAAAGCCCCATCCGTATCCCAGCACAAGTGGATCTCTAAAATATTGTACATTCAGCACCACGGATTGCCCACTCGTAAACGTGGCTGAGTTAATTGGATTTTTGGAAGAATATGGACTGCTTCCATGCCAAGCCGTTCCAGAATCAAAGAATCCAACCAATTGAAACTCTCGAATAAAATCATAGCGCAATTGATCTGAGAATAAATGTCTGAAAATAGGCACTCTTAACTCCACAGTAGACACTACATAGGAAGTACCATTTCGAATATTTCGATCAAATCCTCTTAGCTGAGGGGCAATATTTTCAAAAGCATAAACTTCATTCGGGATACCTGTAGATTGATCAAATCCTCCAAAAATGGATCGCTCCACACCTCCCGCATAAAACAAGGTTTTCTCCGAACCAAAATTAGTCCCTGCCGATATTCTTGCTGCCAAAACTGATTTTTCGAAAATCGGATAATAATATCTGCTGTCTAACCCAATGATCGTCATAAATCCGTTGCTTGGTTCAATGACAAAAGGATCTTCTACTTGAATTCGGAAGCGATTCATTGATTCAACGAAAAACTTCGATCGCGATCCGTTGTAAATATTTAAGGATCGTTGGGAGGAATTGTCATACACATATTCCACTCTAGCACCAATGCGTTGCGTATTGATCACCGGTGAAGCAAAGGTGGATTCGTTCGTAATAAGCGTATAATCACGATCACTTCTTAACGTTCCACTTAATCGTACACTTTGAAATTCATCCAGTGGATATTTGGCTTGATAATATGCTAAGTAGGTATTATCCCGATTGCGCTCCAAAATATTTTGATCCAATCTCCTATCCGAGCGCGAACGGTAATAGGCACCATATAAAAAGTCCCATTGATGTTTTCGATCTTCGAAGGTTAGATACAATTCATAACCTGAAAAATTAGTGGCAAATCGAGCACCGCCCTCAAAAATATAATCTTCGAATGCATCTCCAATTTTCATTTTAAGTAATAAACCAAGCGGAGCTTGCCTGTAGGCATTTTGCCCTTGTCCACCGGCATACGAATTCATCCCCGTAAATAATGGCTCATTGTCCAAGTATGAGTTCATACTAAGCACTTTGAATCTCAATCGATCCGCAATCGCTCTTGTTTGGTCGAACCGATGTATAGAATTTTGGTTTTGGAGCGTGGTATTGGCGCTTTCTTGTGCTTCCAATAATTCTTCTTTAGGCACATTTTTAAACCTAGTCTGAAAAAACCATCCTTCTGGGATACCATCGATATCGTCAACATCCTTACTACTCTCTTCCTCTATAACAACTGGGCCAACAGCCATTTTTTGCAGCTGTTCTTGCTTAAAAATCGTATATCTAGGTTCTTTGTTTTGAAGGGTATCGCGAATCAAATAATCGCGATTGTTATAATTGGTACTGTAGATTATCTCCTTTCCTAGGTCCACTTTATCTGTAATATTCCCCGATACTTGGATGGACTCGATATTCTTTGATACTTGTCCATTCTGAATACCTTGCTTGATGACCGATTTCAAGCCATAACGATCAGAAATATAACTCAGTCGATTATCTCGAATTTGTCCTTTAAACTCATCGGCATAGCTTGTATTTGTCAGCCGTTTTAACACGGTTGGATTTTCAAAATCCAAGAAATATAAGTCAAAGGTATTAATAGCTATGGTCGTGTCTATTTCCTCTGGTATAATGTCTAATTTATCTCGATTAGAGCTAAATATGATTCCCTTTTTTCCATCCAGAGTGGTCACATCGGCATCCAAATCATTGTAGAAATCTTCCGTGATATTTGTTTGGATCCGTGTATTCAAATTATAGCTATATAAATCAGAAAAGCCATTAGTATTTCCACTAAAAATAAGATTTTCATCATCCTTGAAAGCAGCCGAATACACTCGATTAAATATCGGGTTTAATGTGTTTTTATATTTCTCTTTAGTCTCCAGATTCTGAATGCGCAATTGAAGTACATCTCTAAATTCGTAGATATAGCCAAGTTGATCTCCATTTTCAGACCAAAATAAAATAGGGTAATTTCGATCCGTTTCTCGATATTTATTATTGTATCCGCCCGATTTAATTTTACGCTTTTTACCGGTCAATACATCTTGTACAAAAATGGTATACCGTCCATTTTTATTTCGAACATATGCCAGTTTAGACGCATCCGGACTCAGCTTCATTGCGCCGTATTCACCGCCTATAGAATTCTTGGCAAATGCCTCTGCTTTATCCTTACACAACAGACAATACGGACTGGTACTAATCTTTCGATATGCATCCTTTTCTTGACTATATCGTTTTTCATAATAATCATAAAAGTCCTTCGTTATTTTCGAATACTCCTCCCCCAAAACATAATAGAATGCAGATCGAACACTTCGATTAATCCTAGTCAAGTAAATGATATTACTAATCGAGCTAATCCCGTAATTCTCTCCCAGAAAATACCAAAAGGCTTTTCCGGTAATCAAAGGTTCTTTCTTACTTAACTTCTTAAAATTTCGATATGGTCTTCTTTTTTCCTGAATGAGAAATCGCATTTTAGCATCATCTTCATCGGTCCATTCATTTTTAGTATAGGCAATAATGCCCGCTTTGAACCATTCAGGCATTTCACTCATAAAAGAGTTCTGAACAATTTCTTGAAAACTACTACCGTATATCATGGAATAGATATAGACCTTCGCTATTCCTTCTCGTATACTTTCTCTTAAATGATTGGTATTCCCATCAAAATGAACATATAACTTCGTTCCAACCAATTGGATCGTTTCAACATTAATAGGATCGTCACTTTGTAGACCAATATTTGTTTGATATAATTCACCAATATCACCATAGACAATGAGTTCAATTTTCTCATTCATTCTATGTTCTAAGATGTTTTGAATCTCGTTGAAATCATACTCCGCCAATTGCATGGAAGCGATGGCTACATTCCTTGACTTTCCGTACCAATAGGTCACAAAATTCTGTGTTTCATACCGATACCAAGTATCAAAATCATCCGAATATTGAACCCTGTTTTTACCGAATCGGGTATTAATTTCCTGACCAGACAATATCAAAGGAAACAGAAAGGAAATAGTCAATATATAAATCAGTAATTTCAAATACACTATTTTGAGTGAAGTTAGAGAATCATCATTAATTTACGAATAATAATCAAAAATAAAACGAATATTTGTTCTAGTAGTTGCATTATTGAGAGCCTCTTTTACCATATCGTTTATAGAATAAACGCTTTAATGGAAAAATTACTCCAATAATATCACCTAAAATAATTAACTCTTATGTTGGAATATGCAGTATTAGCGGGAGGTCCTTTTTTAGAAAATACATATATCGTCAGCGACGAAACGAGGGAATGCATAATCATTGATCCTGGATGTTCTAATGATGCCGAACAAAAACGATTATTGGATTACATCGAAGTAAAATGCCTACAACCCAAGCGACTCATCAATACACATTGCCACATAGATCATGTTTTAGGAAATCACTTTGTATTCAAACATTTTGGCTTAGTCCCAGAATACCACCCTTTAGAATCTGTTGTATTAGAATTTGCAGAAATTTCTGCTCAACGTTATCAGATTCCCTACAGCAAATCACCGGTAGCCAGTTCTTTTTTAGAAGTGCCCGGGTCTGTGGAATTTGGAAATACTCAATTAGAACTTCGATTTACTCCAGGACATTCTCCCGGTAGCGTCAGTTTGGTTTCGCACGAACATCAGCTCATTTTTGCCGGAGATGTTTTATTCCGAGATAGTATAGGCCGTACCGATCTCCCAGGTGGAGACTTTGACACCTTAAGAAACTCTATTTGGGAACAACTCTATACTTTAAAAGACGACTATAAAGTCCTTTCTGGTCATGGACCAGAAACGACGATAGGATACGAAAAAAAGAATAACCCATTCGTTCCGGCAGCCACCACTTAATTACTGAAAATTAGATATACGCCAAGAGTTTACCTTGCTTCAACGAGCATTTTATTCGCGGATTTGTTGCCCATTTCACTGGCCTTTTTCAAATCGCTCACATATCCGTTTTTGCCTGCTCGCTTCTTAGAACTTCCCAAGTAGAAGTAGATATCTTCTAATGGTATATTGTCTATACTATCACTGATATCCAGCGCCGATTGGAATGCTTGGATCGCATCCACAAATTTCTCAAGTTCAAACAACACCCGACCATAGTAGTAAAACGCATGGCGCTTCCATCCATAATTCGGATCCTCTTTCGTGAAATTTCTCTTAGTAAATAACTTGAGATCAAATTCTGCCTTATCAAATTGCTTCAATTTAAAATGACAATCCGCTTTTGATCTTCTTGCCTTCCAATAGATTGGTTGCAGAGCTAATGATTTCTTACACACCAACTCCAAGTTATCGATGGCTTCCTGATACTCTCCCTTTAGGGTATGCACTTTGGATAGACCATAATAACCCATTGGATTCGATGCATCAATACCAATTGTTTTTTTGAAATCTCGAGCGGCATCCGAATACTTTTTCAAAATCAAGTTGATATTTCCTCGACGTTCATACGCTTGAGCATGGCGATCATACTTTTCAATCGCTTTTGTCAACTCTTTGAAAGCTTCTTCTTCTTGACCAGCTTCTTTTGATAATTTCTTTCCTTTTTGGAAAGCCATGACAACGACCTTGTCGCTTTGTGGTTCAATATCACTATAGTTTAAAACTTTCCCACTATCGGTTTGCCAAGCTTTGATAACTCCAGTCACGGCAAACTGCGCACAATATTCCAACAAACTGGCCGTGTTTTTGAATGTTTTCTCAAACGCCTGCCCTACATATCTTGGAATTTCCAAGGATAAATCTTCTTCTTTGAAAATTTCTTCTGAAAGCTTAAAAATGGAATCCGTCTTGAAATAATTTTCAAGTCTATATTCATACATTTTTTTTGCCTTATCAAAGCTTTTTTGGTTTCCAAAGTCCAATTTGCCTTGTATAATTACTCTAAAAAGTGACATTAAATACGGTTCTTTTTTCTAAAAACTATCCGTCAAGCAGATAAATTCTTAAATAATTTTTATTCGATTTGTTTGTTAAGATGGTTGCAATTACCGTTCCATCTTTACAAAAAAACAGATCAAAATAATTAAATACTAATAGGGATTGAACTCAAATATACGGATTACAACTCATAATCAATTCTTTATATTGACTTAAGCGATACATATTTTTATTTTTAATTTATTTCCACACCTCACAGCCTTCCGTACAATTTGTACAAATATCAATTTGATCTCGACCTTTTAATAATTTAGTTCGAAAATCAACATAGGGTTCACTGTGCCAAACCTCTTGAAAAGAATTATTTTTTAAATCGCCCAAGGTGTGTTCTGCGTCTTTGTCAAAACAGCATGGGACCACCAATCCATCCCAGGTAATTACGCAGGAATGCCACAACTTCCAACAATGATTAATAAGAACATGTTTCAGACTATATTTTCCATCTTTTCCTTTAATATATCTCGAATACTTTTCTTGTTCTGGAATTAAAGGGTTTCCATTTTCATAATCATATATCTGAGCGGTCTTTAACTTCACCTCATCCACACCTATTTCTTCGGCCAATTTGTAGATTTCTGGAATTTGATGTTCATTTGGCTTTACCACCAAAAATTGAAATATGATATGCGGGGTAGAAGCATTCATTTTTTTCTTCCATTTCACCATATTTCGAGCACCCATTAACACATTATCCAGACTTCCTTCTTTTCTATATTGTTCATATACTTCCTGTGTCGTTCCATCCACAGAAATAATCAATCGATTCAACCCAGATTCGATTGTTTTTCGAGCATTTTCATCATTTAAAAAATGAGCGTTGGTAGAAGTGATCGTATAAATTCCTCGGTCACTCGCATATTTAACCATGTCTAAAAACGATGGATTAATATAGGGTTCACCTTGAAAATAAAAAATGAGATATATAAGGTCCTTGGCTAGCTCGTCAATAGATTTTCTAAAAAAATCTTCTTTCAAATTACCAGTAGGTCGCGTGAATGCTCTCAACCCACTGGGACACTCAGGACATCGGAGGTTACAAGCGGTCGTTGGTTCAAAAGAAACGGTCATGGGCTTACCCCATTGCACCGGCTTTTTCGTCCAGCGTGTTACGTAAAAAGAACTCACAATTTTAATGGCATTCCATACGCGCCTTGGAGTCAAGTTTTTAATAAAATTGAGACTATCTTTTAGGTACATGGAGCAAATATATAGATGCCTAGATGGTAAAGTATATATTTTTATTAATTTCGCCTAAATTTTCACGACACATGGCTATAAGATACAAAAGAATCCTGCTAAAACTCAGCGGAGAAACCTTGATGGGAGACAAATCTTACGGAATTGATCCTAGCAAGCTTGTCTATTATGCGCAGCAAATCAAAGAGATCGTAGATATAGGAGCCGAGGTTGCTATAGTCATAGGTGGTGGCAACATATTTAGAGGCTTACAAGCTGCCGATTCAGGAATTGAACGAGTTCAAGGTGATTACATGGGTATGCTAGCGACTTGTATCAATGGTATTGCTTTACAAGGAGCCTTGGAAAACCAAGGAATTTACACCCGGTTGGTTACGGCCATAGAAATGCGAGAAATAGCAGAGCCTTATATTCGAAGAAGAGCTATCCGGCACTTGGAGAAAGGTCGAGTAGTCATCTTTTCTGCTGGAACTGGAAGTCCATACTTCACCACCGATTCTGCCGCCGCCCTACGAGCAAATGAAATGAATGCCAATGTTCTATTAAAAGGAACACGCGTTGATGGAATATATACCGCTGATCCAGAGAAAGATCCCAATGCTACGAAATACGAAAACATCAGTTTTAATGAAGTCCTTTCCAAAAACTTAAATGTAATGGATATGACGGCATTTACCCTGTGTAATGAAAACAAACTACCGATTGTCGTTTTTGACATAAATACCCCTGGCACCTTATTAAAAACGGTTCTGGGCGAATCCATTGGCACCTTAGTTAGCTAGAGTTATGGAAGGCATGTTCCAAGTATTCTTCAACTTAGGTTTAGATCATATTCTAGATATTCAAGGCTATGATCATATGCTCTTCTTACTGGCTTTGTGTATACCCTTTGTATTAAAAGATTGGAAAAAAGTACTCGTTCTAGCTACAGCATTTACAATAGGGCATTCTATTACTCTAGGCTTAAGTGCCCTTGACATCGTGACATTCCCTTCAGCATGGATCGAATTTTTAATTCCATTGACAATTGTTTTGACAGCCATCATCGACTTAATTTATCAAAACAATATTAAATCTAGTTATCATTATTTACTCGCCATGTTTTTCGGATTTATCCATGGAATGGGATTTAGCAACTTTTTCAAAAGTAGTATGATGCCGGGTGAGGAAAGTCGCTTAATTACACAATTATTATCCTTTAACATTGGCATTGAAATAGGCCAGATCATCATTGTAATCCTATTGCTGATTGTATTTGAAGGCTTATATAGAATCAATAAAGGCCTTCTTGGCCCCGATTCCACATCAAAAAAGATGCATTATCGAACCGTGCTTTCTATTATCGTAATCCTGTGGGCGGGATACATGTGTATAGAACGTATTCCATCCTTTTAATTTGGATAAGGGCGATCACCACGCCTATCGTTGTGGTGCCGGGCTATTCATTGTTTCATCCCTACGGGACCACCTCCTTTGTCGCTGGCAATTACTATCCCTATCGCATTCGTTTCAGACTTATAAAATACTTATAAATAAAAAAGGCCAAACATAAAGAAGTGATGATGCCAACAAGCCGTCTTTTGCGAAGAACCTCAAAGTCATATTCTTTTATGCTTAAAATACGTTCCTTTAGTGTTAAGGATATTCCTTATTCTTTTTTACTCATTTAGTGCTTCTAAAATAATCACCCCAGCTACCAAGGTATTATTTGTATGCACTGAATTCATATAGTTTGATATGGGACATTTCTTCATCTTTCAATCATTAAGAGATTGTTATTGAAGAAGAAATGAATCGGAAGGTGACAAGGCCTTTATGGTGTGAGCGATTGGGTTTTAGCTTGAATTGGTGGGTTTAGATGGAGGAATTAGGGAGTTGTGAAGATTTAATGTGAAATCTACCATTTTCTCTCCTACTACATTTGCAACTATCCATTTTTGTTGAACTTTCTTCCCAGAACGCCCTCTCTTCCAATCCCTCCAAATCTCCTTTGAACACAAAAATATCGAACCGCACCCCGCCTCTTTTTTTATCCGATAATGACTTTTAATTCCTCGATACTTTTTTCTTCTTTGATATAACCTAACCTGTTGGTTTCTCATAGCTTCCAAATGTCCTAGAGCCTCTTCTTTCGATTCAAAATAATATTTCCTAAATTTCTCTCTAACCAAGACTCCCTCCCGCTTTCTCCCAAAATTAGCACTACGTACATATGTTGACAACCATAATCGTACCCTCTCAGAAATAATACGCCAGGTTTCTATGCCATCATATGGTTTTTCAAATTTTTCTCTATCCAAAATCTCAACAGCCATTTGCCAACCGTGTCGAGTAATGACATAATCATGAATAAGCAAATAGCCTTTAAGATAATACTTAGCATAAGCCATAAGCCTTTTAGCTTCACCCAAACTTTCAATATAATTACTATTTCCTGACGATCTACTTTCGAAAATATAAATCCCTCTCGAAAAAATCTTTTTCGTTTTAATCATACACAAATACTTTTCTATTAGTGTAATCAACCATGCATTTCGTTCCAGAAATTAGAATGTTTTTTAAAATTATTTTTGAAACTCCAATAAATACAGTGGTTTCAAGAATTTACTAATCCCAATTTATTCTACAAGTTTTAACTAAAAATTGAAAATTTCTGCCAACTTTTCTGTCTGAATCTAATTCTTACGGTCTGGCACCAACCCAATAACTCCCATCCTCCAAAAATTCCTTCTTCCAGATGGGCACGGTTTCTTTTAACTGATCAATACAATATTGACAAACTTCGAATGCTATTTTACGATGGATCGAAGATACTGCTATGATTACAGCAATATCCGATATGCCAACATATCCTGTTCTATGATAAATACTAATATGATTGGCACCCATTTTATGAATGCCTTTTTCTGCTATTTTCTTCATTTCTTTTAAGGCCATCGGCTCATAGCTCTCAAAATCAAGATAAGTGACTAGCTTTCCTTTATTTTGATTGCGAACGGTTCCAACAAACAAACATATTCCTCCACATGCTTCGTCCACAACAGAAGAATAACATCGATCTATCGACAACTTTTCTTTAGATAATAATACTTCAATATTCATACAAACTATCCTCCACTTACGGGTGGAATAATCGCCACCTCATCGTTATTTGACAATACTTGAGAATCCAAGGCATAGACTTGATTCACGGCAACCATATACCCTTTAATAGTTGCAAATTCTGGAAACTTTTGTTGGATTAATGTTTTAAATTCTGAAATACTAAGTCCCTCTATTTCCATTTTGAGCCTCTGATCCCCTACGATCTCTTTTGCAACTCCAAAACATCGAACACTATTCATACGTACTCATTATCTTCATCCAAAGGTAAATCAATTAAATCAGAAGGGCTATCTAAATCTTTCCATCCATTAGCGAAGGGTACGAAGCACAACTTATCCTGGTGTGTATTCAATATTTTTCGAGCTCCTATGTCCCCATCAATTGATTCTAATAGTCCAAAAGTATTCTTTGGAAATAGACAAGGAACTCCCAATATTCCTTGATATAAACTGGCCACTATGAACTCTTTATTCGCTTCGTGTTTGTCCATTAGCGCATTAAAATTAATGGATCGAAGATAAAACTGGTCGGACACCGAAATAATAACTGCATCCACGGAGTAGTTTAGTTTAACATATTGTAAACCAGCTTTTATTGAACTCGCAATACCAGTACTGTAATTTGGGTTATGGGTAACATCTACAGGATATTTTTCTGCAGTCCGATGCACCACATCTGGATAAGCTCCTGCCACTACAACCGTATGATGTGCTTGAGATTCAATGGCAGCTGTAATCGCATGTTCCAATAATGTTTTCTGCTCATATCTAATCTCTAACTTACAAGAACCCATCCTAGTAGATTGTCCCGCAGCCAATAATATGATTGCATATCTCATTCCCTAATTCCTATATTTTATCAATGGATATGCGCTTCCCTTTTTATATAAAACAGGTCCTTTAGGTAACTCAATAAAAGCATCTGTAAGTACTAGATTTGCTAAATCTCCTGATCCATTTCCTTTTTTTGGTGTAGCGATTAGTTTTCCCAAAGGATCATATTGTAATGCTACTTCTAAAAAATACTGCAAATCTGGTTTAAAATGGACATCCGCACTTAATTCGGCATAGAGCGTATCTTCTAAGTATCCTGGAATGCACGTATGTAACCAATGCGAAAAATACTTTTGCATACATAGAAATGATGAAATTGGGTTTCCTGGTAATGCAAAGACTGTACAGGATGCTCTAACTCCAAACCAAAATGGTTTCCCGGGTCTCTGTTTAACACCATGAAATTTTTTCTCCACGCCAAGATCTTTAAAAATCTGAGGTAAAAAATCATACTTCCCTTTCGACACCCCTCCACTTAATATTATGGCATCATACTGATTCAAATAGTCTTCTATTTCAAGCTTTAATTGATCTTTATTATCCAATAAGTGGAATCCATCACTTTCAATTCCCCATTCTTTAAGATAAGCCTGAATTGCATAAACATTGGATCGTCGAATTTGATGATCCTGCGGTATTTGCTCTATTTCAACCAATTCATCACCAGTAGATATTACAGCAATCTTTGGCATCTTATATACTAAAGGAAAAGTTTTCCCAATACTTGCTCCCACAGCTATTTCTGATGGAGAGATCTTTTTACCCGATGGCACAACTAAACTATTCTTTGTACGATCTTGCCCCTTAAAATGAATATTTTGATGACGTTTAACCTCATCAATTAAAACGTTGGCCACCCCTTGTTCTATTTGAACATCCTCATATCGAATAATTACATCGGCTCCCTCCGGACATACACCACCTGTCATCACTTCAATACAAGCTGTGCTCTCGTTTAGTTTTGCCTGCGGCATTCCTGCAGCAGAAATTTGTTCTACTTGAAAACTTCTTTGTCCAGTTTTAAATTGTTCGTATTGAATAGCAATGCCGTCCATAGTCACACGATCGTAGGGTGGCAAATCTCTATCTGTGTGCCAAGCTTCTGCAAGAACTCTACCTAATGCATGTTGTAAAGGAACCGTTTCTACCCCAAATTCTTGGCGTTCTCCTTCAATGATCCGTAATGCTTCTTGAACTTCAATCATAGCGAAATATTCTATATCCTTTGATGAATCGTTCCAATTCTATTTTTTAAAAAATGACCATCTCTTTTGCGAAATACTGCAATTATTTCTGCGGCAATAGACAATGCAATTTCTTCTGGTGTTTCTGCACCTATATCTAATCCTATGGGAGAATGAAAATAATGCAAATTATCTAGATCTACATGATCTAACTCTTCATCCATTTTACGCAATCTTTTTTTAGGTCCTAGCATTCCGATATATGGCAAGGACATCTCCAATATCGTTGGTAGTAATTTTTTATCCCAATTATAATCATGTGTCATCAATACAACAGCTGTGTATTCGTCTCTAGGTATCGTATCAATTTCTTCATAATCTAACACGGCGTTCGATAGGGTAAATATAGCTTGTGACATTTTTTTCTTTCTCCCTACAACAAATATATTCCAACCCAATTCCTTCGCAATACGAATCATTGATAAAACATCGTAGTTATCTCCTATAATGACCAATTTGGTTTCTGGTCTAATATATTCAACCAAAATTCGCAATTGATGCCCTAACTTGTTATATAATTGAACAATTTGAGGCCTTCTTTTTAATCTAGTTTTTTGAATTTCTTCGATTAAAGTACGGGCATCTATCTCACAAAATTCCAATGTCTCTAATGAATTATCTACAATAATTTCTTGAGCCAAATAATTCTTTTCGTCAGGAGATTCAATGACCTTTAATAAGATACTTGCCCGATCATGCATCACCAGTTTTTCCAAATTTTGAATCACCTTAAAACGATCGTCTTTATCAATCGGTGTAAGTAAAACTTCTATTTTTCCATTGCATCCTAGACCTATACCAATTTCTTGATTATCACCATCTAATGTGTCATAGATCACTCGAGATGGTTCATCCTTAAAGATCGCCTTTTGTGATTGTCTTAATGCGTCTCCTTCTAAACACCCTCCACTTATTCCACCGATCCAATTCCCATCTTCACATACCAACATTCTAGCCCCAATTCTACGATATGAAGATTCTTCTATATTAACAACTGACGCCAAAGCCATGCGTTTATTTTTTTGGGCGTAAGCCTTATAACCGGTAATAATATTTCGAATTTCCTTCATAATTGAATTCCAAATGTAAATCAATATTGACAATGTTTATAGTCTAATAATTTCAATTCTGAAGTAGTTTTAAAGAAGGCCTAGCTTACTTTGTACTAAATACAATTCATCTAATAAATTAAAAGTAATTTCGCCTCATGGATTTTGAATTGATTCAATTAATCATTCTATTCGGGATAATCGCTATTTTTTACTCCTCTGCAGGATTTGGTGGCGGTTCAAGCTATCTGGCAGTGTTGGCTTTAGTAGGATATAGTTTTCCAAGTGTTAAAATGTTAGCGCTTCTTTGTAATATCACTGTAGTCTTGGGAAGCGTGATATTGATGTATCGGCATCAATTTTTACATTTAAAAAAGTCTCTACCATTAATTGTACTAAGCGTTCCACTAGCCTATTTTGGAGGCCAATATAATCTAGATCAAAAGACCTTTTTTATAGTTCTTGGAATCTGTTTATTACTCAGCGCACTTTTCATGTTCTTTTTTGATTCGAATAAATCTTATAAAAAAAGAAATATCTCTATTTTCAAAACAGGTATTATTGGCGGAGGAATCGGCTTTCTATCAGGAATGGTAGGGATTGGTGGAGGGATATTTTTATCACCAATATTGCATCTCTCACAATGGGCTACCGTCAAACAAATTGCAGCCACAACCGCTTTTTTCATTCTGGTTAACTCCATCGCTGGGCTAGTCGGACAATTTTCTACACATGGTTTGGCCATCAATCCTACACACGCGCTTTCTCTGATGTTGGCCGTTTTTATAGGTGGTCAAATTGGAATCAGACTCACAATTAAAAAACTCAATCCTCTATGGATCAAGAAAATTACAGCAATCCTAATTTTTATTGTTGCTATACGCATTCTCTATGAAAATTTAGTCCTATCCTAATGCGTCTTGTTAGAGATATTATTTTGAATTTCGATCTAAATACAACATATTTACACTATACCACACCATTTATAGAGATAGAATAAATAATACGAGATATGAATAATCCAAAACCGTGGCTTGATAATTATCCAAGTGGAATACCTGTTTCAATCGATCCAGATAAATACCCAACTTTATTGGATTTCACCAAAGAATGTTTTGAAAAATTTAAAAATAATGTGGCCTATGAAAACATGGGCAAATCCATGACATATGCACAAGTGGACAAGTATTCAACCAATTTTGGGGCATATCTTCAAAGTCGCGGATTAGAACCGGGTCAAAAAATAGCTTTAATGATGCCCAATTTGTTGCAATATCCTATCGCAATTTTTGGGGCTTTGAAAGCAGGTTTAATAATCGTAAATACCAATCCTCTGTATACACCAAGAGAAATGAAACATCAGTTTTGTGATTCCGAGGTAAGTGCAATTGTAATTGTTGAAAATTTTGCCAGCAACTTAGAAAAAATAATTTCTGAAACTGACATTAAAACTGTAATCGTTACCAGTATTGGTGAAATGCTCGGCGGTATCAAAGGAACCATAACGAATTTTGTAGTACGAAAGGTAAAACGAATGGTACCTAAATTCGATTTAGCCAATACCGTTTCGTTTAAAGAAGCCTTGAATCAAGGAGCTAAGTTTAAAATAAAACCTTTCGAAAATAAGGCTGAGAGCGTTATTCTACATCAATATACGGGTGGCACAACGGGTGTCTCAAAAGGCGCTATGTTAACAAATCGAAATTTGGTTTCAAACATGCTTCAAATCAAAGCATGGATTTGTTCAGATTTAGAAGAAAATAAAGAGGTGGTGTTATCACCCCTTCCAATGTATCATATTTTTGCCTTTACAGTCAATTGTCTATCCATGATGGGAATTGGAGCAAAAACGGTACTTGTAACAAATGCCCGCGATTTGAAATCTGTCATTAAAGAATTTAAGAATCATGATATTAATGTATTGACAGGAATCAATACCCTGTTCAATGCACTCCTTAATCAAGACGACTTCAAAGCCGTCGATTTTTCTCCGTTAAAAGTTACTGTTGGAGGAGGTATGGCAGTCCAACGGGCCATAGCGGAAGAGTGGGAACGAGTCACAGGTTGTCAATTAGCAGAAGGCTATGGTATGACCGAAGCATCTCCCGTTGTATCGGTGAATCCCATAGCAAAAGGAAAAGCTAGAATTGGAACAATTGGTCTACCCGTATCGAGCACGAATTGCCGAATTGCCGGAGAAAATGGGGAGACTTTAGGAGCGGGTGAAATTGGAGAGATCCAAGTTCAAGGACCTCAGGTAATGAAGGGTTATTACAACCGACCGGATGAAACCGCCAAAACCATTGTGAATGGTTGGTTATGTACAGGGGATATTGGAATGATGGATAATGATGGATTCTTCAAAATTGTCGATCGTAAAAAAGACATGATCTTAGTCTCTGGTTTCAATGTTTATCCAAATGAAATTGAGGATGTCATTGTGAATCACCCAAAAGTTGATGAAGTTGCGGCTATCGGAGTTCCTGACAATAAATCAGGAGAGGTCGTGAAGGTGTTTGTTGTGCGAAAAGATAAGTCGTTGACAGAAGATGAGTTGAAAGAACATTGTCGTGGTGGATTGACAGGTTATAAAGTGCCGAAACATATTGAATGGCGAGATGAATTACCGAAGTCGAATGTCGGAAAAATAATTCGAAGAAAATTAAAAGAAGAAGAACAGACTTCATGATCATTTATCATAATCCACGATGCGGTACCAGTAGAAAAACACTTTCCTTGATAACAGATGCTGGGATTGAACCAGAAATTATTCTATATATGAAGAATCCATTATCTGTTGAAGAATTAGGCGAGACCATAGAAAAATTAGGTATATCGCCGGAAGCTTTGGTTCGAAAAAAGGAAAGTATCTACAAAGAAGAATTCAAGGATAAAACACTTACAGATAAAGCTTGGATTCAAGCTATGATCGATCATCCCAAACTGATGGAAAGGCCGATAGTAATCAAAGGGAATAAGGCTATCTTAGGACGACCTCCAGAAAATGTTGAAGAATTATTATAGATAATATGAAACCCTTTGAATGTTGATTCCGAGGGTTTTCTTATTTCGTATCCATGAATACCCATTTCATTTTCAAGACAATATCTTCGTATTTTATCTAAACAAAAAAATACGCATTCCATTGATAGTATAGACAATCGTGAAAAATGGTAATTTTACGATTCTAACCTAATCAAGTCTTATGCAAGAAGAAGTCTATTCAGCGTCCAATAAAATTCGGATTGTAACTGCCGCCTCATTATTTGATGGGCATGATGCAGCGATAAATATCATGCGTCGAATCATGCAACGATCTGGTGCCGAGATCATTCACCTCGGTCATAATAGATCGGCTAAAGAAATCGTTGATACGGCTATTCAAGAAGACGCACAGGGCATTGCTATAACTTCTTATCAAGGTGGACATATTGAGTATTTTAAATATATCTATGATCTATTAAAAGAGAGAAACTGTTCGCATGTAAAGATTTTTGGAGGTGGTGGAGGAACCATTCTCCCTTCGGAAATCGAAGAATTACACGATTATGGAATTACTAGAATTTATGCTCCCGATGATGGCCGAGCAATGGGTTTACAAGGCATGATTAATGATGTTCTCCAAAAGTGTGATTTCCCATTGGGGCAACATATTAATGGCGAATTAAAATCATACAAAAATCAAGATTTCCACGCCGTGGCGAGATTGATTACAGCCATTGAAAATTACCCCAAAGAAAATGAACAATTTCTTGATGACATCGAACAAGAAGTTAAATCCTTAAATATTCCAGTACTAGGTATCACCGGAACAGGAGGCGCTGGTAAATCTTCTTTAGTAGACGAACTCATTCGTCGTTTTATCATCGACTATCCCAATAAAAAAATGGGTATTATTTCCGTCGATCCTTCCAAAAGAAAAACGGGTGGAGCCTTACTAGGCGACCGAATCCGGATGAATTCGATTAATTCGGAGAACGTCTACATGCGTTCTCTTGCTACTAGGCAATCCAATTTAGCCTTATCAAAACATATTCAAGGAGCCGTCAATATTTTAAAGTCGGCCCAATTTGATTTTATCATTCTTGAAACTTCTGGAATCGGTCAATCGGATACAGAAATCGTAGATCACTCTGATGTTTCATTGTATGTTATGACACCAGAATACGGTGCAGCCACACAATTGGAAAAAATTGACATGCTCGATTTTGCCGATATCATAGCCATTAATAAATTTGATAAAAGAGGCGCTTTAGATGCTCTTCGAGATGTAAAGAAACAATACAAAAGGAATCACAATCTTTGGGATATTAAAGATGAAGATATTCCTGTATTTGGAATCATTGCATCTCAATTCAATGATCCTGGAGTCAACACACTTTTCCTATCCCTTATGGGTAAAATCAATGAAAAATTAAATGTTTCGTTTGACATACAATCTGAATGGATCAAAGGAGAAAGTGAAAAAATATATATTATCCCACCCGCTAGAGTTAGATACTTGTCTGAAATTTCAGAAAGAATCCGAGCATATAATGATCAGGTAGAAAAACAAGCGAAGCTAGCATCAGAATTATATGCTTTGGACAAAGCAAAATCGATTTTAGCGGACCAACCGGAAGCAGATGTACTTCAGGCCAAGTTTGATGAAAAATATCGCTATTTAGATGGAAACATTGCTCAAAATTTAGATCAATGGGAGGAAACAATTCAGGCGTATCAACAAGATGAATTTGTTTATAAAGTACGTAATAAAGATATCCGTGTTCAGACGTACACCAATTCTTTAAGCCACTCTAAAATACCAAGAATTTCTGTTCCAAAAATTTCGGATTGGGGCGATATCATACGTTGGCAAGGGCAAGAAAATTTTCCAGGTTATTTCCCTTATACCGCCGGAGTATTCCCTTTTAAACGGAAAGGAGAGGATCCGACAAGAATGTTTGCAGGAGAAGGTGGACCAGAAAGAACAAACAAACGTTTCCATTACCTATCATTGGGAACACCTGCAAACAGATTGAGTACAGCCTTCGATTCCGTAACATTGTACGGTGAAGACCCAGATAGACGTCCCGATATTTACGGGAAAATTGGTAATTCTGGTGTAAGTGTATGTTCTTTGGATGATGCAAAAAGACTCTATTCAGGATTTGACCTTTGTAATCCGAAGACTTCCGTTTCGATGACGATCAATGGACCAGCAGCTATTATTTGTGCTTATTTTATGAATGCCGCCATCGATCAACAATGTGAATTGTACATCAAAGAGCATCAACTGGAACATCTCGTAGAAAAAAAGAAAAAAGAAGTATACGATGATAGAGGTTTAGAAAGGCCTACATATCGTGCGGATATTCCAGAAGGGAATAATGGTTTGGGCTTACTACTATTAGGTCTTACCGGAGATCAAGTCTTACCAGAAGAAACATATAAAGAAATTAAAGCGCATGCGCTTTCTCAAGTACGAGGAACCGTTCAAGCGGATATTTTAAAAGAGGATCAAGCACAGAATACTTGTATATTCTCCACAGAATTCTCCTTAAAACTAATGGGGGATGTTCAACAATACTTTATCGACCACGGTGTTCGAAACTTTTATTCTGTTTCAATTTCTGGATATCACATTGCAGAGGCAGGTGCAAACCCAATTACGCAATTGGCGTTCACCTTGGCCAATGGATTTACCTTTGTAGAATACTACTTAGCACGAGGAATGGACATCAATGATTTCGCTCCAAATCTCAGTTTCTTTTTCAGTAATGGAATCGATCCTGAATATGCCGTCATCGGTAGGGTTGCCAGAAAAATATGGGCAAAAGCTATGCGTGAGAAGTACAACGCTAATGCTCGTTCACAAAAATTAAAGTATCATATACAAACAAGTGGACGGTCATTGCATGCTCAAGAAATATCCTTCAATGATATCCGTACTACCTTGCAAGCTTTGTACGCGATTTATGATAATTGCAACTCATTACACACCAATGCATATGATGAAGCCATCACCACGCCTACCGAAGAAAGTGTTCGAAGAGCTGTTGCAATACAGATGATTATTAATCATGAATTGGGATTAGCTAAAAATGAAAATCCTCTTCAAGGTTCTTTCATTATAGAAGAACTAACCGATTTAGTAGAAAAGGCTGTTTTGGAGGAATTTGATCGAATTACGGAGCGCGGTGGTGTATTAGGTGCAATGGAAAGTATGTATCAACGAGGTAAAATTCAAGACGAAAGTCTCTATTATGAAACCCTCAAGCACACCGGTGAATTCCCTATTATTGGAGTGAATACTTTCTTAAGTAAAGATGGATCACCTACTGTACTACCAAAAGAGGTCATTCGGGCAGAAGTAGAAGAAAAAGAACTTCAGATTTCTTCTAAAAATGCCCTACATAAAGCCTTCGAAAAACAACGAGCTACATCCAAATCATCTATCCAGCTGGCTGCTACTAATCATCAAAATATATTTGATGAATTAATAGAAGCTACCAAAGTTTGTAGTTTAGGTGAGTTGACAAATGCCATGTATGAAGTGGGTGGACAATATCGTCGAAACATGTAAAAATTGCGCTTTGAATTCAATTAAACCATACGGAGTTCTTGTAATCCTTGTTTTATGCTTTGCATATGGGTGCAAAATCAATGTAAATACTGCGGGAACCATGAACCCCTTTCGTAAATCTCAAACAGATTTACCCCTAAACCTGATAAACCTGCCGCCCGGATTTGATATAGATATCTATGCTTCGAATGTTATCAACGCACGAGGCATGTCATTAAGTCCCAATGGAACCTTATTTGTAGGTTCGAGAGGAGAAGGAGCGATATATGCGATTAAAGATATGGATGGTGATTTTCATGCGGATACCATCATTACTATTGATACCGACTTAAAAATGCCTGTTGGTGTAGCTTTCAATGACGGTGATTTATATGTTTCTGCGGTTAGTCAAATTTTAAAATACCCAAATATTGAGCAAAATCTTGGCCAATCAATAGAGCCTGTAGTCGTCTATGATGCCTATCCTACCGATACACATCATGGCTGGAAATATATTGCTTTTGGTCCAGATGATAAATTATATGTTCCTGTTGGAGCACCTTGTAATATTTGTGAATCAGAAGATCGTATTTACAATACCATCACGAGAATCAATAAGGATGGATCGAATATGGAAATCATCGCAGAAGGTGTTCGTAATACAGTTGGTTTTGACTGGGATCCAAAATCTGGAGATCTATGGTTTACGGATAATGGACGAGATATGCTGGGAAATGACAAACCTGCCTGCGAATTGAATCACTTAAAAAAGGAAGGAGAACATTTTGGATATCCGTACTGCCATCAAGGAGATATTTCCGATCCTAAATTTGGTTCAAAGCGTTCGTGTGATGAATTTAGTAAACCATTTCAAAACTTAGGACCACATGTGGCTCCTCTCGGAATGGAGTTTTACGAAGGAAACAGCTTCCCTGATGAATATTCAAACCGAATTTTGATAGCGGAACACGGAAGCTGGAATCGAGACGAACCAATAGGATATAGACTTAGTACGGTACCTAGAAAATCAGATGGCAGTTCTGCTGGATATGAGATTTTTGCAGAGGGTTGGTTACAAGATGGAAAAGCTTGGGGCAGACCAGTAGATATCGAACATCTCAAGGATGGTTCTATCCTCGTTTCGGATGATTTTGCAGATGTTATCTACCGAATTTATTATAAAGGTTAATATTCCTCTGAATGAAAGCCAATTTAGAAATAGCGCAATTAGCCTTTATAGATCACTTGCTGTTCTTCTTCTTGGCCATTCTATTACCGGTATTGGGATTTATATCCTCAAAAGGAATCGAAAATTTTAGCTTCGATCGCGAAACCAAATTGAATCTATATTATTCCAACGGTTTTTTTCTTTGGATTACCGCTGGCGTCATGTTAACTTCTTGGAATTTCTATGAAAGATCATTTGTGGATTTAGGATTTAGCACCCCTCTTTGGAACGGAATGGTTTTACTATTAACGATATCCTTTGCCCTGCTTTACTTGCTTGAATTATTTTCTAAAAAGCTGTTCCAATTATTAAATAAAAAAATGGATTGGGCTAAAAATCTACGCTTTTTACCTGAAAATGGAAATGAATTTAAGCATTATCTATTTCTTGTCGTAGCAGCAGGTTTTTGTGAAGAAGTATTATTTCGTGGTTTTTTAATTAACTATTTATACACCTTCTTCGATGGCGGCAACTATGCCCTTTGGTTGGCTATTATCCTACCGGCCATATTTTTTTCGCTTGGACATATTTATCAAGGCGCTTGGGCAGTAGCTAAAATTACAATCGGTTCCATTATTTTATCTGGAATATATCTTTGGAGTGGATCGCTATACATCGTGATTCTACTGCACATTTTTGTAGATATAATCAGTGCCTTATACGCACGTTTTCTTATTAACAAAGAAGAACAAATCTTCGATTAAATGACAATCATTAAATAAAACAATATGACGACAAAGCCAGCTGCATATGTACAGACTGAAAATACAAATGGCCTTCTTAAAATTGAATTCTTTCATCCGGCTCATAATTCTTTACCAGGTGATATCCTTCAAAAAATCAAGGAAGCCATCGACGAGGCAGGCCAAGATGAATCCGTAAAACTAATCGAATTGAGAAGTGGTGGGGCTAGAACATTCTGTGCTGGAGCAAGTTTTGACGAATTGGTAGCAATCGAAGATGAACAAAGAGGTAAAGCGTTTTTTATGGGCTTTGCTTCTGTTATAAACGCCATCAGAAAGTGTCCTAAACTCGTCATTGGAAGAATACAAGGAAAAGCCGTTGGCGGAGGTGTAGGATTGGCCAGTGCTGTAGACTACTGCGTAGCTACTAAATACGCATCCATTCGATTAAGCGAATTAGCTGTCGGTATTGGACCTTTCGTAATCGGTCCAGCAGTACAGCGAAAAGTAGGATTATCTGGCTTTAGTCACATGGCCGTAAGTCCAAATGATTGGCAGACGGCAGAGTGGGCCAAACAGCATGGTATGTATTTCAGAGTATTCGATTCTACCGAAGAAATGGATGCCTACATTGATCATTTTAGCAAAGAGCTCATTTCTATGAATCCATTAGCGCTAAAAGGTCTGAAAAAAGTGTTCTGGGAAGGTACCGACCATTGGGATCAATTGTTGGAAGAAAGGGCCGAAATGAGCGGACAACTGGTGCTTTCAAGCTACTCCAAACAGGCCATAAGTGCCTTTTTGAAAGCGTAAAAGTAAATTCCGAGAAACCACTTTTTATACTATATTTGCGGCCTATTCCTAGCCCAATCAAATAGTTTATATGCTCTCTAAATCAATCTTGAAGAAAGGCTTTACCTTAATGGCACAAGCCAAAGCCATGACTGCATTATACGAGGAAAACTTTTCTATCGTCTCAAAATATGTTCATGCGACATCGAGAGGTCATGAGGCTATTCAAATTGCCTGCGGTATGCAATTACTTCCTCAAGATTTCGTAGCGCCATACTACCGAGATGATGCCATGCTATTGGGAATAGGAATGCGTCCCTTCGATCTGATGTTGCAACTACTTGCCAAAAAAACGGATCCATTTTCTGGTGGAAGATCTTATTATTCGCACCCGAGCTTACGAGATGAAGACAAACCTAAAATACCGCATCAGTCTTCTGCAACAGGTATGCAAGCCATTCCAACAACAGGTGTTGCAATGGGTATTCAATACAAGGAATTACTTAAAATAGATCAAGCAAAAACCAATACAAAAAAACCGGTGGTGGTCTGTTCTTTAGGAGATGCTTCTGTTACCGAAGGAGAAATTGCCGAAGCCTTCCAAATGGCAGCACTGAAACAACTACCAATTTGTTTTTTAGTACAAGATAACGAATGGGATATTTCTGCCTCCAGTGATGAAGTGCGCGCTATGGATGCCTATGAATATATCAAAGGGTTTCCAGGTATCGAAGCCAGAACCATCAATGGAAGCAATTTTGAAACCTGTTACAATACACTGAAAGAAGTGTTTGCAACCATACGTAAAGAAAGAAGACCATTCTTAGTGCACGCAAAAGTACCGCTTCTTAATCACCATACTTCCGGTGTACGTATGGAGTGGTATCGAGATGATTTAACCGAACAGAAAAAAAGAGATCCCTATCCGAAAACAAAAACCTTGTTAAAAAAAGCAGGGTTTACCAAAGAGGCCATCGCAAAAATCGAACAACAGGCCTTGGAAACCGTTAAAAAGGATTTTGATCTTGCTCAACAAGAACCAAATCCAGAACCGAGCGACCTGTTCACACATGATTTCGCTCCCACTGAAATTACGGAAGAAAAAGGAAATCGAAGTCCTGAAAATGGCGAGTCAAAAGTGATGGTAGATAGTGCTCTATTTGCCTATAAAGAATTATTGGCTGCCGACAAACGATGTCTAATTTACGGACAAGATGTAGGACACCGATTAGGGGGGGTATTTAGAGAAGCAGCAACCTTAGCCAATGTCTTCGGGAAAGAACGCGTCTTCAATACGCCGATACAAGAAGCCTTCATCATCGGGTCTACTGTTGGAATGAGTGCTGTAGGATTAAAACCCGTGGTTGAAGTACAATTTGCCGATTATATCTGGCCAGGACTGAATCAACTATTTACGGAAGTTTCAAGATCTTGTTATCTAAGTAATGGCAAGTATCCGGTTTCCATGATCCTACGTGTTCCAATTGGAGCTTACGGTAGTGGCGGCCCTTATCATAGTTCCAGCGTTGAATCAATCGTCGCAAATATACGAGGTGTGAAAATTGCTTATCCAAGTAATGGCGCTGACCTCAAAGGACTCATCAAGGCAGCCTATCACGATCCGAATCCAGTGGTATTCTTCGAACATAAAGGCTTGTACTGGAGTAAGGTTCGAGGAACGGATGCCGCTAAAACCATCATGCCCGACGAAGATTATATCTTACCTTTTGGAAAAGCAAATATTGTTCAAGAAGCTTCCGCACAAAGGAAAGCTGATGGAAACTCCATTAGCGTCATATGCTATGGAATGGGGGTACACTGGGCATTGAATGCGTCTAAAAAATATAAAGGACAAGTAGAGATCGTCGATCTTAGAACCTTATATCCGCTAGATGAAGAAACCATCTTCAAGTCTGTTCGAAAACACAACAAATGCCTCGTCATCACAGAAGAATCCAAAAACAATAGTTTTGCCCAAGCCTTGGCAGGTAAAATACAAGAACAATGCTTCGAACAATTAGATGCTCCGGTCATGGTAATTGGCGCTGAAAATATGCCGGCCATTCCATTGAATGAAACCTTGGAAAAAACCATGATTCCTTCCATTGAAAAAGTAGAAGCGGCCATAGATACACTGATAACCTATTGATCCAATAACGTTCGTCAATGATCTTATTTTCGATGCAACCTCTGCTGTGATCCTGCATCCTTATTTCTATAATCCAAAGGACAAGGTATATGGAATTAAGCACTGGCCTCGGTAGTCTCCTATTGATCATTAAAATACTTCATAAAAAGAGCCGAATACTTCTTTTTATTCTATTAGCGATGCTGGCTTTATTGGCCATTGCCTTGCCCAGTTATGTCAATCATTGGCGCCAATCATCCACGATCAATACCTTTGAAAGCTTTCAAGCTTCGCCGAACCTCTCATTTAGTAAAATCATTTGGAAAAGTGATTATCTGGGTGATCAACTTATCGAAAAAATAGCCTTCTATATTCCCATTCGAATGGAAGGCATCGAAGAAAAGCTATATATGCAATTTGATAGTGGGACACAAAAGACACTACTCTATGGTAAGACACTGAACCAACTTGAAAAATCCACTCGTTTCCAAGAAAATATACAAGAAAAAAACGGACGTCGTTTTGCTAGCTCCGTACAACTTCAAATGGCCGACAACCGATTCGAAGCCAGTGAAATCCGAATCGCTTCTACATTAGGGGAAGATACGTTGGATACTTCGTTTATTGTCATCGGAACCATGGGATTCGATGCTTTTGTAGATCGCACACTGATACTCGATTTTAAAAATGATCAACTCGCTATTACGGATCAAGCATCTTCTGATCTCGAATTCAATTTAGAAAAAATTCGAGGAGCCAGTGTCAATAAATTTCCACTATTGATACCCGCCAAGATCGGCACTAAAAAAACCAAGTTATTTTACGATACTGGATCCAGTATGTTTTCTATTATTACCAGCAACAAACGCTTGAAAAAAGTCAACAAGCACCAAACGGACACCTTATGTTGTATTAGTAATTGGGGAAGACAACTCCCGGTTCACAAAAAGCTACTCGATAAAGAAATACAGATTGGCAAACAAGTATTTAGCCATGCATCCATCTATGGATGTGAAGTGCTAGATATGGTTAATTATGTCCCCAGTTGGTATCTATATGGGATGACCGGAAACCGATTATTTGATCAAACGATTGTGGTCATCGATACCAAAAACAACAGCTTTTCCTTAGAATATTGAATACTGAAATCCACTCAATAGCGATAGTAACATGCAGTGCTTGTCCCGAGTTTTACGAGCGGATGAGCCGAATGGCGAACACGGAATACTACGCCGATCGCCTTCGACAGCGGAGAGGCGAGCGGATCGCCCGCACAAAAAGACACTAAAATTATTGATTCAACACAGGCATTATACAATTTATGTATTAATTTAACCCATCAAAAGTCGATTCTTATGCCAAAACGTTCAGAACATCATATCAAAAAAACCATCAAATTACTTCCGCTCCAACGATATCAATACGCCATCCGTGAAATTTTGGAAGACCAACGACTCTATGTCTTGGAACAATCTCCCGGAGCCTATGCAGTATCCTCCTTTGAAGATAAGACCATCCTCGCCATGTGGCCAGGAGAGGAGTATGCCAGCAAATTAGCAGAAGGAGATTGGAGTGAATTTACAGCTCGAGAAATACCGCTTAATCAAATGGATCCCATTCTGGATAAAATAGAAGATATGGGCTGGAATATCGACATGTTTCCTGTTGACGGTAAAACCGGATATCTTGTCACTGTAGAAGAATTTATCACTGATCTCAATAGTGCTGCTAAGACTTTGACCTGATTGCAGCGGGCAACTTTATGGAATAAAGTCTGTGAAAATCATAAAAAATTCCTTTCTTTATAAGGAATTGCTATGTGATCATTTCATTAAAAATATATTTATGGAACGGATCGCATACATCCATGTAAAAACAATCATTAAAACAATGCTATGGATAGTTTTGAATTGCAACGAAAGATATTCGAGTTGATCGAGATAAAAACGGAAAATTCGAAAGATTTAAAGGATGATCTAGCCAAACTACTCTGCATCAGTAAAGGAGCCGTTTATAAAAGAATTAATGGCACAACAGCGATCTCGTTAGCCGATCTCGCCACACTGATGAAGCACTATAATATCAGTTTTGACAACCTGATTTATCCTGAAAAACAAGATATTTTATTCAGTTTCCCACAAATTGAAAAGAAAATTGTTTCCTTTTTTGAATACACACATACCTTTAAGGCTGCGGTGGATAACTTTGCCAGTCTTCCCAATCCGCAAATTTATTACGCCACCAACGAATTACCGTTTTTCTATTATTTCTTAGATCGAGATCTTACCTACTTCAAGTTTTACATCTATGCTAAAACAGTCTGGTCGCTGGATTCCTATAAAGACCGTAGTTTGTCTTTAAAGGATTTTGCCGAAGAACATGGGGTGATGGGGATTCTTACAGATTCTTTGAAAACCTACTACAACCAACTTCCAAATATTGAATTTTGGAATGAAAATGTACTGAACAACACACTCAATCAAATCGTCTATTTCCTTTCAACAGGATATTTCGAACTTCCAGAAGAGGCCTTCATACTATGTGATAAACTGGACGACATTATGATTCATGTGGAAAAAATGGCTGAATTGGGACAGAAGTTCATGCCGGGTAAAGAACCGACTGAACATTCGCCTGAATTTAGAATGTATTACAATGAAATATCGCACACCAACAACATGCTGCTGATTCAAAATTCATTACAAAGTGCGATCTTCACCTCTTACGACAACCCGAACTACATTATCAGTACGGATGCGCGATTGATTGATTATACGCTCAAATGGTTTAAAAACATTCAAAAAAGTTCTTTACCAATCTCCAGAGATGCCGAAAAAACAAGAAGAGAGATGTTTGGTAAAATTCATAAACGAATTGATGTTACAAGATCAGAAATTGAGAGTATATTAGCCCAATAAATCACAAATCAAACAAACAATGAATCATTTATGGGGAATTGATCTTGGTGGAACCAAGATTGAATGCGCGGTCATTTCATTCAACAAGAAATTATCGACCGAAAACGAATTCGACATTATTCATCGAGAACGCATACCTACTGAATCACATAAGGGTTACCAACACATCATCCAACAAATAAAAATTCTCCTCCAACGAATTTCTGAAAAACTGGGCTATCTACCTGAAAAGATCGGTATTGGAACACCTGGTACGATCGAACCGGATACTGGTTTGATGAAAAACTGCAATTCTACCTGTTTAAATGGAATGCCTTTTCTGACCGATCTGCAAGAAGCTCTGGGCATGCAAGTTCGCATGGTCAATGATGCCAATTGTTTTGCCATTGCCGAGACTAAACTGGGAGCGGTGCAAGCTCTAAAAGAAAACATTCCATGTGTATTTGGCGTGATCATGGGTACCGGCGTGGGAGGCAGTATCGTGATCGATGGAAAGGCCCTACAAGGCGTACATGGTATTTGTGGAGAATGGGGACACAATTTTCTGCATGAATCCGGAGGACAATGCTACTGTGGTAAGATTGGCTGCACAGAAACGTTGATTTCAGGCCCAGCCCTGGAAAGATATTACCGGTCATTAAGTCAACAATCGATCCGTCTGAAAGATATCGTTGAACGATATCGGGCCAACGAAGATCCACATGCGACTCAAACGATGGAGCGACTCTTTCAAATGTTTGGCAAAGGTATCGCACAGATCATCAATGTCATCGATCCTTCGGTGATTGTCATTGGTGGTGGAGTAGGTAATATTGATGAATTGTATACGCTCGGTGTAGAAGCGGCCCTTCCCCATGTTTTCAACCCGGTAATTAAAACCAGATTCATGAAACCAAAACTAGGAGACAGTGCCGGAGTCTTTGGTGCGGCATTATTGTTTGAACACTAAAATCAATTCACATTTTTTCAAATATATAAGCTTCGATGCTGGTACCGTCTCCAAATAATTCTAGAAGCTGGCTAAATCTTAATTTTTCAAGCAAATACAGATATAAAAATTTATAAACAATAACATATTAAACATATATACAATATTTAATGTATTGATTTTCATAAGTTTTTTAACATTTTTTTTGGTTAAATAAAACATATATCTATATCTTAGTGGCGCAAAATGACCCAAAGAATTTTGCTTCAATCAATACACAATGTTTGACAGCATTGTATTGATTTTCCAGAAACAGCTATCCTTAAACCGATTTATTAATGGCTAGAAAAAAGACTAGACAGAAGGCCAAGGTATCTCGTTTTCCAAAATTTTTGAAAGATGAGCGCCTTCCTAAGATTGGTGGAATACTTTGTTGGCTTACGGCAGCGTTTCTGAGTATTGCATTCCTATCTTACTTCTATACGTGGAAAGTGGACCAAGATAAAGTACTGAAGTACTCTTGGCAAGTGATTTTTGAAGGAGATCTTACCGTGTCCAATTGGCTTGGACGTTTGGGTGCTATTACATCCAATTTCTTCATCTACTGGGGAATAGGTATACCTTCTATTGTCTTTATCATTCTATTCCTTCGTTTAGGATATGTATTGATCAAGAAAAAATCCATCTTCAAGTTTTTATTCACCGCTATTAATTACTTAATTATAGCTTGCTTTGCATCACTCATCTTAGAATTCATTTTCTCAAGTTCAGAGTTTGCATGGGGAGGTGCCTTTGGGTCGAGCACGTTCATCTGGCTGAGCCGATTTCTCGGTACCATGGGATTGTTCTTTTTAATCATCGGACTGTCCTTCATGTTGATCGTTTGGTTTTTCAACCCAACGATGCCACAACTACAAGCTATAACAACCGGTAAAGTAAACGTCGCTTCGTTGAAGAATCTATTCGTAGGTTCCTTGTCCGAAGATGTCGACATAAAAGAAAAAAAGAAGAAAAATCCATCTGTCACAACGTCCAAATCGGATGATGGATGGGACGATATCACGAGCTCCCAGGCTACGGATATTAATACAGCGAACGAGGCTGTCACAAAAACCGAAATAGAAGCACAAACTCAGGAGGATCCGATTAAAACAGGAGATATGTTGGAATTGGATTTTCCTGTAACTTCTACGCCTACCAAGAAAAAGAAACACACATCCAATGCCGATGCGGAATTTGAAATCGATATTACTGGAGGGAGTAGTACCGAAGACAATCTCAATCCAGTCGAGGCACATCCATTTGATGTTTTAGAAAAATCAGAAGAAGAAGCCAAGAAGTCCCATTTTGGTCTTGACACGCCATTTGATCCACGAGCAGAACTTGCAGGCTACACCTTTCCAGATGTAGAGCTTCTTAACGATTATGATGAATTAAAAGTCGAAATCGATCACGATGAATTGAAGGCAAAAAAAGATCAAATTGTTACAACGTTAGAGCACTATAATATTCGTATCGAAAAAATACGTGCGACCATCGGACCTACAGTAACCTTGTACGAAATCGTACCTGCTCCAGGTATTAAAATCAGCAAGATTAAAAATTTGGAAGACGATATCGCACTGTCTTTAGCCGCTCTGGGTATACGTATCATAGCACCGATTCCTGGTAAAGGAACCATCGGTATTGAGGTGCCGAATAAAAAGCCACAGATCGTTTCCTTAAAAGAAGTGTTGAAATCACCGAAGTATACGGATACCAAAATGGATCTTCCAATCGCATTGGGTAAGACCATTTCCAATGAAGTGTTTGTTGCGGATTTAGCTAAAATGCCGCACTTACTAATAGCGGGAGCAACGGGACAGGGTAAGTCTGTTGGTATCAACACCATCTTGATGTCTTTATTGTACAAGAAACACCCTTCTGAATTGAAGTTGGTACTGGTCGATCCGAAACGGGTAGAGCTTCCGATTTACGCAGATATCGAGAAACACTTCTTAGCAAAACTTCCAGATGAAGCAGAGTCGATCATTACGGATACTACCAAGGTAGTCCATACGATTAATTCCCTTTGTATTGAAATGGATAATCGATATGGTTTACTGCAAAAGGCTCGGGTTCGTAATCTGAAAGAATACAATAAAAAATTCATTGAACGGAAGTTGAATCCGAATGACGGACATATGCACTTACCGTATATCGTATTGATCATTGATGAGTTTGCCGATTTGATCATGACTGCCGGCAAAGAAGTAGAGCTTCCAATCGGACGATTAGCTCAATTAGCCAGAGCCGTTGGTATTCACTTGATCGTGGCAACTCAACGTCCGTCCGTAAAGATTATTACCGGTTTGATCAAAGCCAATTTCCCGGCGCGATTAGCCTTCAAAGTAACATCGAATGTAGATTCCCGAACGATTCTTGACGGAAAAGGAGCGGAGCAATTGATCGGGCGTGGGGATATGTTATTATCTGTTGGTGGCACCAGCATGATCCGTTTACAATGTGCTTTTGTAGATACACCAGAGGTAGAAGATGTCATTGGAGAGATCAGTACACAACAAGGATTTTCAACACCATATTTATTGCCAGAATTTAAAGGCGATGACGATGGAGCTGGAGGCTCTAATGGACTTACTTGGTCCGATTTAGATCCGATGTTCGAAGATGCGGCACGATTGATTGTTGGAAACCAGCAAGGTTCTACCTCGATGATTCAGCGAAAACTGTCCTTGGGTTATAACCGAGCAGGACGTATTATGGACCAAATGGAAGCCCTTGGAATTGTAGGAGCTGCCAGAGGAAGTAAACCGCGTGAAGTATTATTCTTCAGCGAAATGGAATTAGACGCATTCATCGAAACGATGAAACCATAAAAACAACCGATTTAAAAAATATTAATTAATCATCTAAAACCCATTTATAATGATGATATCTGTATTTCTATGCCTGATAGCGATTGTATTCGCCAACGAAATTCTTCATAAAGGCATTCCGACCGATCAGTCTGACAAAATATAAATTGTACTCGTTACGTGTACAGAACAAGAAATCGATTTCCGCTCTCCTGAGAAGGAGCAGAAATCATCTAGTGGATCCCTCCCAAAGGCAGTTACCACTGGTACTCTGGGATAGTTTTTAAAAGCATCTTAAAAACCGATGATCTTTTAACTCTTGAAACTATAATGGAGTGATAATTGAACGCCCCGGTGCATATTTATGCATCGGGTTTTTTTTATGTTTTGGGCGGCCTCTTTTCCGTCTAAGGACGAAAAAAGAGACAGAGTATTCCATGGTTCGCTTTGCTCCGTACCGCCTACGTCGGCACCTCTCCCATAGGGTCGAGCATTCCATGTTCTTGCCGCAATACCATCCGAGTGAAATCACTAGGATAAAATAAGAAGCGCCCATGTGCGTTATTCTATTTTAGTTTCGAATCATTTTTCACAACGAAAGATTCAAAGCTCATTCTACCAATCGTCAAGAATCTATACTATGAAACCATCTATACTATTTACTTGCATCGTCTTGTTTTCTACACTCTTCATCACCTGCGAAGCTGTTTCCAATCAATCCGAAAAAGAAATACCACATTATTTACGCAGGGATAATTTTACCGTATTGCGCATGATCATACTCAACGATCAAAATCAAATGCTCATGGTCAATGACCAAGGATTTTGGGGTATGCCTTGGATCAACATGACCAAAAGACAATATCTTAAAGAATCGATCGACAGTCTTGCTAGCGCCTATGGGATTGAATTGTCAGACATCGAG